>JARGFV010000027.1 GCA_029210545.1 bacterium | reverse complement strand
CGCCTGGGAGAGGCGCCCGGATCGAGTGCCAATGGCTGTGTGTTCGATCCGTGAGGGAACCGAAAACCACGCTTTTCCCTTTCCGTGGAGCGAAAAGTCCCGGATTGGACTTTTTGCGACTCTATCAATCTTGAATTCGGGACATCCAGGCACCAGGTCCAGGGCTTCCTATTACCATTACTATTACCGCCCCTACTCTTCCCCGTGTCCCCGCCTCAGGTTTTTAAGACCCACTTGCCGCCAGTGACTCCAGAAGGGTCTTTCTGATCCTTTCGAGTTCCCCGGGATCCGACACCTTTTCCCCTTGCGACCCCTTGACGTAAAAGACGTCCACCGCCTGGTCCACCTTTGTGGAGACTTTGGCCGTGTGGATAGAAAGACCGAGACCGGCAAGGGTCGAAGTGATCCTGTAAAGCAGGCCAATGCGGTCGGTCGCGTAGACGTCGATAACGGTGTGTTCTTCGGAAATGTCGTTGTCGATCTCTATCCGTGTCGGAACCCCGATGGCGGTGCGGTCCCTCTTGTTCAGCGGCATGGAGAGCTTCCGGCTGGTGAACAGCTCCTCCACATCGAACTCACCGTCGATGACCTTCCTCAGCTCCCGATTCACGATGCGCGTCTTGACACGATCCTGGATCGGTTTCATGACGGTGTCGGTGACGCGCAGGACGTCGAAGACGATACCGTCCCTCCTGGTAAGGATCTGGGCGCCCAGGATGTTGATGTTGTTGGCGGAAAGCACCCCGGCGATCTTGGCAAAAAGACCCGTGTGGTCCCTGGCGACCACGTACATGTCCGTGTAGCCGCCCTCCCTGGCCTGCCGCCACGAAACGTAGATCGGGTCGTCGCCCATCTTGAAGCGTATCTTCACCAGATGGGACAACATCTTGGGCCGGTAGAGCATATAGGCCCTCTCGGTGAGGACATCCAGTTCGGCCCCGACCCTGTCGGCGCCGAACTCCTCCGACAGACGCTGTAAAATGATGGTCCTCGCCAGCAGCATCCTCTCGAGGACCTCTTCCCTGCTGACACCCCCCTGTTCGATGGCCTGGTAGGTCTCCAGGAAAAGTTCGGTGATGAGGCTGGCTTTCCAGTCGTTCCAGACTCCCGGCCCGACGGCCTTCAGGTCGGCCATGGTCAGAAGGAAGAGGAGCTTGAGACGGTCCACCGTTCCAACAAGCCGGGCGGTTTCCAGGATCGTCCTCTCCTCGTGCAGGTCTCTTCTCTGGGCGACGTGGGAGAGCAGGAGATGCTGCCTGATGAGAAGCATCATGGTCTCGATCTGGTCCTTCGGCAGCCCGAACCGGCGGCCTGCCCTGGCTGCCATCTCCGCGCCCGTCTCCGCATGGTTCGCCCCCTTCCCCTTTCCGACGTCGTGCATGAGGGCTGTCAGGAACAAGAGGGTCCTCTCACCGCGGGCCTCTTCCCAGACCTGCTGATAGACCTGCATCCCCGGCTCTTTCGCGCCGGGCAGTTCCACGATCTCCTTGATGGCCCTGATGCTGTGCTCGTCCACGGTGTAGGTGTGGTAGTAATCGTGCTGCATCTTGCAGTGGATGGTGGCGAACTCCGGAAGGTATTTCCCGAGGAACCGCAGCTCGTTCATGAGCAGGAGGGTGTCGTAAAGCCGCCGGTCCTGTTCGAGAATGGAAAAAAACAGGTCCCTCACAGCGCTGTTCCTGCGAAAGCTGTTATTGACCAGTTTCAGGGATCTTCGCACTCCCTGGGAGAGCGCAGGGGACAGTTCCAGGTTCGTGGTCTGGTAGCGCTTGAAAAGCTCCATGATGAGGGCCGGCTGCTTTTCGAAAAGCTCCACCGGATCTTCCCTGGTGTAGAGGTTCCCCTCCCTGGCGAAAAACCCGTTCCCGAGATCCCTTTCCCTCAACCTCTGGAGGATCCTTGGAGACCGGCGGCGGCTCTCCATGGACCTTTTGATGATCCCCATTGTTATATGGTGCGCCTGCCCCGTATGGCGGTAATACTCCTGCATGAACCTCTCCACGGCCTGGATCCCCTTGCGGTGGCGGATCCCGAACTTGTCGGCGACCATTTGCTGCCTTTCCATGGTCAGGAGGTCCCGGGCCGTATTGGAGGCGAAGTGCAGATCGCACCGGACCCGGAGAAGGAAGTTCAGCGACTCTGCCAGGGCCAGGTAATCCTCCCTGTCCAGGATGCTGAACCCCTCGATACCGGTCAGTTCCTCGAAGCTATCCACCGCGAACAGGACCTTGGCCACCCACAGGGAGGTGTGGATATCACGGAGGCCCCCCATTCCCTCCTTGAGGTTGGGTTCCAGGACGTAGATGGTCCCTCCCTGCCGCTGGAGGCGTTCCTCCATCCCGTCCAGCCTGGCACGCACGAAATCGGTGCCCACCTTGTCGAGCACCTTTTTTTTAAACCCGGTCTTGAACGATTCGAAAAAGGCGGGGTCTCCCTGGAGGAACCTCGCGTCCAGGATGGAGGTCAGGACATCGTAGTTATCCTGGGCGAGGCTGAAGCAGTCCCTGGTCGTTCGGGTGCTGTAACCCACATCGAGCCCGGTATCCCAGAGAACGTAAAGCATCCGTTCCGTGAACTTGCGGGTCCACTCGCTGATCTCCTCCGGCACGAAAAAGAGGAGATCCACGTCTGAGTGCGGGGCCAGCTCCCTGCGGCCGTAGCTTCCCAGGGCAAGAAGGGTCAGCCGCCTGTCTTCCTTCACCCCTTCCTTCCTGAGCCGGTCCGCCGTGTGTTCGAAGACGAAACCGATGATCTCGTCCATGAGGCGGGTGAGCTGCGTAATGATCTCCAGGCTGTCACGCCCGCTGTCATGCTCCAGCTTGAGTGTATCCCAGGCTGCCTGGTGGATCTTCTGGAGCTCTTTTCCAAGCTCCTTCTGATCTTTTATCTCCGCCAGCGCGTCGACGCCGATGAGGCTCACGGCCGCGGCCCCGACGCCGATGAAAGGGCCCTGACGAACTTGATGATCCCGTTGAGGAGGGATTGGGAGACCGTGTCACGGTAATCTTTCCTCGAAAGAAGCTTCTCTTCCCCGGGGTTGCTGATGAATGAGGTCTCCACGAGGACGGACGGCATCCGGGCGCCGATGAGAACGTAGAATGAAGCCTGCTTGACACCCAGGTTCCTGACGTCGCCAAAGCTCTCCGACAGGCCGGCATAAAGGCTGTCCTGGATCGATTCGGCAAGGACGCTGGACTGTTTGAGGTTCGACGTTCGGGTAAGGTCGAGAAGGATCTTTTCCAGGTCGGACAGGGCCTGCTGGGAGATGGCGTTCTCCAGCATGGCCGTTTCACTGGCTTCCCTGGTCTTGGCGACCCCCAGGAAGTATGTCTCCACCCCCCTCGCCTTGCGGCTCCTCGAGGCGTTGGTGTGGATCGAGATAAACAGGTCGGCCCCGTTGTCGTTGGCCATGGCGGTCCGTTCCTCGAGACCCACGTAGACATCGGCCTGCCGGGTCATGAGGATCTGGTACCCTCTCTCCTCCAGGATCGGTTTGAGCCTCAAGGCAAGGGCGAGGGTCACGTCCTTTTCCTTGAGGCCGTTTGGTCCCACCGCCCCTGGATCCCGGCCCCCGTGGCCCGGATCCAGGACGATCTTCTGCACACTCAAACCGAACTGCTGCGCCAGGGGAAGGGGCTCCGAGCTTTCGGCGGTCTCCATGGCAGGCTGGTCGTCGGCGTACTTGCCCCCCTCTCCCATGACGTCGATGACCAGGCGCGAGGGGTTTTCCATGCTGAAAACCCGATGATCCTTCATGCTGTCGATGTCCAGGACCAGCCTGACCGTCGTCGTATTGTACTGGGCCACCCGGGCCTGGAGCAAAAGCCCGTCGGCGATGGGGATCGTCTCACACAGGCTCCGGGGAATGGCCGCTCCCATGATATCGACGTAAAGCCTGGGCGGTTTGCCCGTGACCGGGTCCTTTTTGAGCTGGTTCTCGGAAAAGGCCATTTTCCCTGATCCGTAGACAACGACCCGGGTATAGTCCGGGTTCGACCAGTACTTGATGTCCGATATATTGACCTTGTCCCCCGTTACGGCGACCGTTTCGACGGGTTCCTGCCTCGGCGCGTAATCCGCGAGCTCGGTGAGCTTCCTGCCAGCTTTTTTCGCCATATCCCCCTTGGAATAGGACGACCTGATGGAAGAGTAAACCTCGTATGCCTCTTCCTTGTCCCCCATCTCCTCGAGGATCCCGGCGGCGGCGAAAAGAGCGTCATCCGCGAGGCTGTTTTTTGGATAGCTTTCCGCCACCTTCCGGAAACTTTCCAGGGCTTTTGTCAGGTCACCTCTAAGCCACGATTTCCGGTAGAGCTTCTGGTACAGGACTCCCATGTTGAAAAGGGCGTCCGGGGCCCTGGAGCATTCGGGATAGCGGTCGACGAGATCGTCGAACTTGCCGATGACCTTTTCCCAGCTGTCGTGGAACCGCTGTTTCCTCTCGCTTTCGAGGAGGGAGTAGTAATCTTTCCGTGCCGAGTCGTAAAGCCGCTCACAATAACTTTTTCCATGTGCGGGATCGACATGAAAAAAGTTATATGAAAGGGCGACGGCAAAGAAGAGCATAAGCCAGGACAATGGAGATATTGTCTTGTCCATCAGTACTTTCAAGCTGTATTTACTCCTTGTTATTTCCAAAGGTATTTTCCCACATACAAGATCATGGAGACTGCGCCGGATCAATCATCCGTCTCCAGGATCTTGTATTTTTTCATCCTGGCAAGCAGGTTCAGCGCTTCCAGGGGAGAAAGGGCGTCGATGTCGGCGTCGCCCAACATGTCGAGGATGTTCCGCGTGCCGTCGTTAAACAGCCCCATCTGTGATTCGGACGCCCCTTCCCCGTAAACACCTTCCTCACCCGAGACCAGGACGGGCATCCCTTCCCTGTCAAGAGCGTGGGACTCCAGGTTTCCCAGGATCTCCCTGGCCCTGGTAACCACCGTTCCCGGAAGTCCGGCCAGTTTACCCACCGAGATCCCGTAGCTCTTGTCCGACGCGCCTTCCTGGACCCGGTGCAAAAAGACCAGTTTTTCCCCCCACTCCCGGATGGAGACGTTGTAGTTTTTCACACCCTCCCTTGTCAGCGCCAGCTCCGTCAACTCGTGGTAGTGGGTGGCGAAAAGGGTGCGGCATCCTCGCGGGGAACCTTCCAGGAGCTCCTCCGCCACTGCCCAGGCGATACTGATCCCGTCGAAGGTGCTGGTCCCCCGCCCGATCTCGTCGAGGATCACGAGGCTCCTGCCGGTGGCGTTGTTGAGGATCTCGGCCGTCTCCACCATCTCCACCATGAAGGTGGACAGACCCCTGGCCAGCTGGTCGGATGCGCCCACGCGGGTGAACACCCTGTCCACGGGGCTGATGAGCACCTCCCTGGCCGGTACGAAGGAGCCCGCCTGGGCCATGATGGCGATGAGGGCAACCTGCCTCATGAAAGTGGACTTCCCGGCCATGTTGGGGCCCGTGATGATCATCATCCGGTTCAGACCCGAATCAATATAAAGATCGTTGGGAACGAAAGTCCCGCTCACCCCTCCCTTTTCGAGAACGGGATGCCTGCCCTGGGTTATGGAAATCCGGCCCTCCGGGTCGTCTTCCAGGAACGTCGGGCGGGCGTAGGAGGAACAATGGGCCAGCTCGGCCAGGGACGTGAACACATCAGCCATGGCAAGGCCCCGGGCGGACACCTGGAGAGGTCCGGTGCTGCGCCCGATCTCCCGCCGGAGGTCCTCGAAAAGCTCCCTCTCCAAAGCAACCATCCGCTCCTGGGCCGAGAGGATCTTCTCCTCGAGGCCTTTGAGCTCCTCGGTAATGTACCTTTCGGCGCTGACCAGGGTCTGTTTCCGGATCCACGCTTCCGGCACCATCTCCTTGTGCGCGTTGGTGACCTCCAGGTAGTAACCGAAAACCCTGTTGAACCCGATCTTGAGGCTCGGTATCCGGGTGGCCTCTTTTTCACGGGCCTCCATGTCGGAAAGGAACTTCCTCCCATCCGTGGTCAGGGAACGCAGTTCGTCCAGTTCCACGTTGTGCCCTTCCCTGAAAACGCCCCCCTCCCTGAGAGTCGCCGGGGGTGAAGACACGAGGGCGTTTTCGAGGTAGGCCGAAAGCTCGTCCAGGGGATGGATCATCCTGCACACCTGCTCCCCGAGGTCGGAGTCGAGGTCGGCCAGCAGCCCCTTTACCCGCGGGAGCTCTTCCAGCGACTGGGCCAGGGAAACGGCGTCCCTCGGTCCGGCGGTTCCAGAGGCGAACCGGGCCACAATACGCTCGATGTCCGAGACCTGGCGCAGTTTTTTCCTGATGCGGCCCCTCAAGATGACCTCTCCGACCAGTTCCTCCACCAGGTCGAGCCGTTCGTCGATCTGACCGACCTGGAGGAGCGGGCGGATCAGCATCTCCCTCAAAAGCCTGGAACCCTGGTGAGTCACCGTCATATCCATGACGGCCAGAAGGCTCCCTTCGCGGCGTCCGTCGGTAGCCGATCTCAGGATCTCCAGGTTGCCCAGGGTATTGGGGTCGAGGACCAGGATCTCGTCGTCCTGGATGGTCCGTGGCGGCTTGAGGTGGCCTGGAGGCTCTCCGTGCACCTCTCCCAGGTACCACAGGGCGGCTCCGGCAGCGCCCAGAGCCGGACCGGTGAGGTGGGTTCCGAACCCGGAAAGGGTCCCGACACCGAAGGACCTCTTGAGGGTTTCCCGGGCCGCATCCTGGTTGAAACGGTACTTTTCAATGGCGGTGAGGTGGCCGGCGGCGTGGAGGAGGGCATCCGGCCCGCCTGCCCCCTCAGGCATCAGGACCTCCCGTGGTTCGTACTGGGCAAGGGTCGTGGCCAGCCGGGACGCGGCGCCGTCCCCCTCGAAACCGGTCACCATGAACTCTCCCGTAGACGCCTCAACCAGGGCCAGGCCGTAGCCCCCGGAAACCGGGTTGACCGCCGCCAGGTAGGACGGCGAGTCCGCGTCGAGGAGGGTCTCTTCCACGACCGTCCCGGGGGTCACGATGCGGGTCACCTCCCGGCGCACAAGGCCCTTGGCCAGGGCGGGATCCTCGACCTGTTCACAGATGGCGACCTTGTGGCCGGCCTGGACCAGTTTCGTCAGGTACCCCTGGGCGGCGTGATACGGAATGCCGCACATGGGTACGGCGTTGTCCTTGCCCTTGTCCCTCGTGGTCAGGGCGATCTTCAGGACCTGGGCGGCGACCACGGCGTCGTCCAGGAACATCTCGTAAAAGTCTCCCATCCGGAAAAAGAGGATGGCATCCGGATGCTCGCCCTTGATGGCGAGATACTGCTTCATCATGGGAGTGCTGGTCCCGCCGGAGTTTTTAGACCGGGTCTGCTTCACCGCGTGACCACCTCTACCGGAACCCCGAGACTGGTTTTTATGTCCTCGGAAAGGATCATCGCCTCCACCTGATCTGTGAGGGGCCCGTATTCCAGGTATGTCTTCCCCTGTTTTCTTACTTCACGGACCGGGACGTCGGAACCGACCACCTCGTCCGAGTTGAAATTGCCCCTGACCGGCCCGGCGAGAACGTAGATCTCCTGCTTTTCCCCTTCACGTACATCAATCCCGACCATGGCCATGGAGTGGTAAAATTCCTCTTCCCGTCCGACCCATCCTGAAAGGACCGGGATACGCTTCAACGCTTCCCTCAGGTGGGCAAGACCCTCTTTTTCCTTGCCGAGGGCGTTCTCGCAGAGGGCCATTTTCAGGGCAATGATGGCCCTCTCCACATCACCTCCCGCTTTCCCCTGGGCGATCCGGTAGCGCCTGATCGCTTCCTCGTAGATCCCCCCGGCATAAAGAGCGTCGCCGATCCCCGCGAATGCCATCCAGCTGTCTGCCGACCGGTCAGTGCTCTCAGCGGAACGTTCAAAATACTCCTTGGCCTGCCGGAAATCGCCGGTGAGCAGGCTGATCCTTCCCAGAATGTACAGGGCCCGGGTGACCTGCGCCGGTTCACCGGTTTTAACGGCCCCGGAAAGCCTCAGGGACGCTTCGGCAAGGTTGCCGACCATGTAGAAGGCCTCACCGACGGTAAGATCCTCCATCGGTCCAGCCTGGACGGAAAAGGGCAGAAAACAGATCGCCAGAAGGGTCAGAGTTACGACCGGCCTTGATAACTTCGTAAAAATTCCCTTTGAGCCATTTTGCGGGGCTGGGGATGGCATAATATGGCAGGTTTTCACCTCATTCTCCCTCCCCCCGGCGTGCGGTTCGACCATTCCCCTCGACATGGCTCGGGACAGGCGACAGGCACATGGCCCTGGGCAAACGAAAGTGAGTCGAAGGGCAGGCTCACCGTCCCGAGCAAGGTCGAGGGGCCCTCAAGGGGGAGGAAGAATCAGGAATGTGGACTATTTCAGGCCCCCACGCCATGTGCGTGGCCCCATCAATCCTGACCGGGTCGTAAAAAGTCCAGGCGGGACATTTTGCGAGTCCATCAATCATCTTCCAGGGCCCGGCGGAGTTCATCGGCGGAAACGCCCTTTAAGGATGAAGTTCCAGACCTTTCCACGTCGTCCTTGACCGGGGAGGGTTCCGGGACAGGCGGTGGATCCGGGGAGAGCCGGGCTGTGGTCTGTAATTGGGAGACAGGTTCCGCCTGCCCTTGCTGCTTCCCGCGCACTTCATCCAGTTCGGACTTGAGCTTCCGCACCTCCCTTTCGGCGCCTGCTGTACGGAACTTGTGCCTTATTCCCGAAGAGAACCCCACGATAACGGCCAGGAGGTAACCTGCCGCAAACGCCAGGATCACGTAGAGGGACAAGGGCAGATCCATTGTGGACCAGGCGAAGTATTTCAGGGAAATGGGCTGGCCGTTCTGCTGGATAAAGGCAGCCAGGAAGAGGGCCAGGAGGAGAATTAATGCTGAATAGATGTATTTCATTACGAACTCTCCAGTTCTAGTCGTCCAGAGTCCAGCGACCAGGGTTCAGGGTGAATCGTGAACCGTGAACCTTTCACCGTCTCTCGTAATTATCAAACAGCGGTCTCAAACCGTTGTAAGTTTCCCTGATCGCCTCCGGGATCACCCGGTGATCGGCCACCACCGGCATGAAGTTGGTGTCGCCGTGCCACCGGGGGACGATGTGAAAATGCACGTGTTCCTCCAGACCGGCCCCTCCCGTCTTTCCCAGGTTCAACCCGGTATTGAACCCTTCCGGCTCCATGCACCTTTCGAGGGCCTTGAGGCCAAACCGGAACAGCTCCATGGTCTCCCGGTACTCGTCTTCGGTCAACTCCGAAAGGTCGGCTGTGTGAGCTATGGGAGCCACAAGGATGTGCCCGTTGTTGTAGGGGAACTTGTTCATGAGGACCACGGCGTGTTCGCTGCGGTAGAGCAGCAGGTTGTCCTCCGAGGGCTCGGCCCCGGCGAGGTCGCAGATGAAGCACCCGCCCTCCTTGTCGGAGAGGATGTACTCCATGCGCCATGGGGCCCAGAGAACTTTCAACTGTGCCTCCTCGCGGCACCATTCTTCGCGTGGGTGCATGGGTGCGTGGGTGCGTGGGTGCGAAAAATCATTAAAGCCTCGACATAGGTAATACAATCTTGAACCCGCCGACCACCGGCTTTCGGTTCAGGGAAAAGGTTAAAGGTAAAATTAGAAAGGAACTTCGCGTTCACTTTCCTCTTTCCACCTTCTCCTTTCCACTGATTTAAACCGTTAGTTCCGCTCAACGGTTCCAAATCATTTGATTATAACAGGAAGAAGAACAGTGTCTAGAGTCTAGTGTCTAGTTAAAACGCAGGGTCTTCTGCAATAGCGCAGGGAGAGTGAATTAGATATCTTTCTATTCAAGCAATTTCTGTATTCTCTTGTTTTTTATTTCATCATTCAGCGTATCTCCAGTATCACAGGTCTTGGTAATATCGTTCCATGCCCCACCAGCATCCAGACACTAGACACCAGAAACTAGACACTTCCCTCACTGGATGTCTGAGTGAGGGAATCACCACCCTTCGGGTGCCTTGGGCGCAGGCGGCCAGTTGTCGGTGTTGTACATCTCCGACGCGTCCCAGCACCCTTTCAAGCAGAAGTCCACCGGCTCGAAGCAGACACAGATACCGCAAAAACTGGTCTGGTACGGATCCCCTTCGATCCTGGCGCCGCACTCGTCACACCACAGGTCCACCGTTCCGAAGGTCTTGAACTCCGACTGGCTGTAGTTGGTACTCATTACGCACCTCCATCCACCTCATACTGCATTATCAGGGGGATGGAGAATGGTTGTCAAAGGAAGATTAGGGTTTGAGCTTTGAAGCACCACTTTGGATTTTGCGACTTTATACCTTGGATATGAAAAAGGCAGGCCAAATAGCCTCCTGTGTAAAAAGTTTGATGTTGTTTTTTTGCACCCAAGCACCTGTAATGGATTCCGGATAATCACGCACACGTGATTTCCGGAATGACCACCATTCGCCAAGGCTACGGGTGGCAAGCTAGGGCGGGGTGAATCACCGTTACCCCGTTACCCCGATACTCCGACACAGGGGTCTCCCCGTGTCTCCGCGTCCCCGCGTCAGGTTCATTCGCCCCCTCGCCCACGCGCCCACGCGCCCCCTCACCGTGTCGCCCCCTCATGCGCGGAGCTGACCTTTGCGCTCCGCTAATTCCCCTCCGGCAGAACCACCGTCACCACGAACTCTCCACCCGATTCGGTGTCGACCTCCACTCCCCCCCCCATGGTCTGGACGACCATACGGGCGATGGGGAGACCAAGGCCGAAACGGGTGCCCGTATCTTCCCGCGTGGAAATCCCTCTCCAGAACCGGTCGAACACTTTTTCCGCGTCCTCCCCATCGACGGCGCTACCGGTGTTCCGGATCTGGAGCCGGGCCGGGCGGTCATTCGTGTCCAGACGGACCCGGATGGATCCGCCCGGATCCACGTAGTAAAGGGCGTTTTTAAAAAGCTCCTCGAGGACCTGGACAAAGAATTCCCGGTCCATGAGAGCCGTAAAACCGTTGTCTCCCTCCCCACCATTACCAAGATCCAGTGAGACGTTCACACCCTTCTCGACGGCAGCCTGGCCATACTCCTCCCAGACTGTCCGGACACAGCTGTCCACGCTGACCCGGGTCGGTTTACCGGTCTCCTGACCGGCCTCGAGCCTGGCAAGGGAAAGCAGGCCGGCGACGAGATGCTCAAGCTGCAACACCATTTCGAGGGATTTTTGAAGGGCTTTTCTGTATTCAGTGCCTTCCCGCTCCCTTCCCAGGGCCACCTCGATGGTGGTTTTCAGTCCCGCGAGGGGTGTTCTCAGTTCGTGGGCCGCGTCGCTTGTAAAACCTTTTTCCCTGGCAAAGGAGCTCTCCAGCCTGCCCAGGAGGTGATTGAGCCTGGAGACAACCGGGCGCAGCTCTTTAAACACCGTATTCTCGCCGATCCTCACGCCCAGGTCCTCGTCCCTGATCTCCCCGATCCTGGCTGCCAGGTCGTTGATCGGTCCCGATCCCCTGCTGATGACCGTCCAGATCATGAAGGACAGGATTCCAAGGGACCCCAGACCGGTCCCCAGAAGCATGATCAGGAAGCTTGCCAGGAAGCGGTCCAGGCCGGCCGTGTCCCTGAACAGCTGGAACAGAACGATCTCTCCCGGTGAACCTTTCGTATCGACCACGATGGTGTCATCCGTATCCGGGACCAGGTTCTCATCCTCCTCGTCACGTTGGGGAACGAAGGCGACAAGAACGGATCTTAACCTTCTGCCGTCGGGAAGACTGTGCCAGTTGTGCTCCTCAACCAGGGACGGTTCAACCAGGCTGAGAATGTCTACACCTTCGAGTCCCCCGGTGCGGAAGATAACCCTGCCGCCAAGGGAACCGACGTGCAGGTATTCCGGGGCGTCGGACTCGGCCATGTCCCGGACCCTCATCTCCTCAAGATCCACCTCCAGGCCGTAATTTTTCTCCTCCACCGACTGGATCAGCAGCCTGGCCTTGTCCGACAGGGATCGATCCATCTCGTCCACAACGTGGGCTCGAACGGAAAAATACAAAGCCAGCCCGGCCGCTGAAAGAACCAGGGCGGTGCCGAGCACTACACCCTTGAACAGGGTTCCTCTCAGGGAGTTCATCAGCTCTCCTCTCCCATGACATAGCCGAAGCCCCTCACAGTCCTGATAAGATCGGTCTCACCAGTCTTGCCGAGTTTTCGCCTCAGCCGCCCGATGTACACATCGATGACGTTGCTACCCAGTTCAGCCGAAAAATCGTAGACACCTTCCATGATGGATTCCCTCGAAACGACCTTTCCCCTCTTGCGGGCAAGGATCTCGATAATGGCGAATTCCCTCGCCGTAAGGTCGATAATCCGCCCTGCGCGCCTGACGGTCCGGGCCGTGGTGTCCACTTCCAGGTCACCGATCAGCATCACGGGAGCCTTCTGTCCGTAACTCCTCCTGACGAGTGCCCTTACCCTTGCCAGAAGTTCGGAAAACTCGAACGGTTTGACGAGGTAATCGTCGGCGCCAAGATCCAGGCCGGCCACCCTGTCGTCGAGGGAGTCTTTCGCGGTCAGGATAAGGATGTGGACGGGATTTTTCGCCACCCTGAGCCTTCTGAGGATCTCCAGCCCGTCCAGGCCGGGAAGCCTGAGGTCAAGGACGATGACTTCGTATTGACCCGTTGTGGCGAGCCAAAGGCCCTCCTCGCCGTCCCCTGTGGCGTCAACGGCGCATCCGTTCTCCTCGAAACCCTGTTTCAGGGACTCGCGGAGGGGTTCGTAATCTTCGATGATGAGAAGTTTCATCTCAGCTGATTCCTCATTCCACATTCCATATTCCACATTCCGAACTTTATCACAAAAACGAGGCACCCACGGCCCCGCGAGCCGGGGTGCCTCTGACACAGGGAAAAGAAACTCTCATCTCATCCCCGGCCCTGGCAGCGTGTCGGAAAACCCTGACACGCTGCGTAAAAGTTTGTCGGAACGACTTTTCTAATGCTTTTTGCCTTCGAATCAACAGGTGATAAAGTTGCGGGTGAAGATTGCAAGTTATTGTTAACACAAGGTATTATATAAAAAAAGACTCAAAAAATATGTTCCGACAAACTCCAGCTAGGAGTCTGTGCCCTGCCTGTCTTACCAGACAGGTAGGTTCTCCGACAGACTCCTAGCTCGAGCGCATCCGAAAAGCCCGGATTTTATCAACGAATAAGTGACAATTCACTCCATGACGATGCCGGCGCGACCTCGCAATTAAGGGGACGATTAAATTGGTGCCAACCTCGGCTTTAAATGAAGGAAACTACTTCATCGGGACAGACTCGCCCCTTAACGCGGGTTTTTTGAACTCCTCCGCTTTTCTAAGCCGAGGCCAGACTATGTCTGGCCATCACCAGCAGATTGTACGAGACAACCGAACTCCATACGTACTGCTGGAAACCTGCCCAGCCTTTCCAGTTGCAGCGGTAAAGGCCATAGGAACGCTTGAGTACGGATATGTTCGCTTCAATCCCCGCGCGAAAGTTCCGAAGCCTTCTGTAAACCCAGTTGCTCTTGACCATGTCCTGGACGCTGAGGCCCCGCTTCTTCGAAAAACAGACATCCTTAACGCCATCCGTCTTCGCGTTCCGAAGATTATCCTTTGTGATACCGACAACCTACTCCTTCGGTGGTTTCGAGCCTCCGCTGTCGTCGGAAAGCCTGAAAATCTTCAAATTAAACCGGACAATTCCTGTAAAATTCAGGGTAGCGAGGAATGATGGTACTCCTCACGACGACATCATTGCCAGACTAACACTCCAACAGATGGATAATGCCATCCCTATAGGGAATCCCATTGATCCGGTTGCCTCTGGTGCTGTGCATGATGACGGTGTTTTCCGATATGATCAGGAGGCTGATCAATACATATACAATCTGTCCACGAAAGATTTGACTACGGGAACCTGGGAATTACAGGTTGTTCTGGACGACGGTTCGCAGAAAGAGATGCAATTTGGCCTCAAATGATGGGGGTTAGTTTTTGATGATGAGAATGCGGATTTTCCTTCTGGGGCTCTTAGTTATAACAGCTGTTTTTTACTGTCATGAACAGGCGCATTCTGACCAGCAGCGGGACATGAGCTCTGTCATCATCTACCCTGACCCGAGTCCAGATCTTGGTTTCATCCTTGTGGACGCTGAAGGTCGTCGGAGTGGCTGGGATCCTGTCAAAGGTATCAGGCTCCGGGAGATCCCCGGTTCGAACGTGCTCAATGAAAGTGTCGAAGATCCGCAGCCTTGGTACGTTCTCTATTTGAAAAAACCGGATTCGGGACGATACAGGCTGGAGATCACCGGCCAACGGGATTTTCCCTTCTCGCTTGAAATTGAATTCAAGGGCAGCGGAAGGAAGATGCTGACCAAGACGGTTGAAGGCTTCATGTTTGCCGGGATGAACTATTCCTACCTGCTCAGTTTTGACAAAACAAATGTGGAGAACAGTGCGGTTCTACCTGCTACCTATCAATTCCGCGGATTCAGAAACATTCAGCCTGACGGCGGATACTCTACCAACCGCGCAACGGGGGAGATTTCAATCTGCTTCGTCCTCACACGGCAAAATGACGAACCAGCTCATGACGTCCATGCCAGATTGCAGTTGCAGCGTATGGTGGTCGACAAACCTGCAGGTAATCCTCTGGATGCCCAATCAGGCTCCATGCAGTACCGTGAAAACCTGTTTCAATACCATCCGGACAAAGGACAATACACCTATCTTATGGACATCAGCGATCTGGAGGAGGGAACCTGGGAAATCAATGTATTGTTGGACGATGGGTCGAAGCACTCAACTCAACTCAGAGTTGAGTAATGGGAGAGAGTTCGGTCTGATATAATGAAATTTATAAAATCGGCCAGAAAACCCCGGGCTTTCAAGCCCGGGGATGAATGGCCGCCCGTAGCGCAGTCAGCGTTAGTTGGCGGAGCGGAGGAAATTTCGGCATGATCTGGTTATGGCCAGATATCGCACAGGTAGTCACACGAAACATCGGCTTCTGTACCACCTGGTATGGATACCGAAATATCGGAAGCGGGTGCTTAGAGGCAAAGTAGCCATCCGCCTGCGACAATTGCTGTATGAGGCGTGTCGTGTCAATCGGTGGTGGATCAGCGAACTGAGTATTCAAACTGATCACGTGCATGTGGTGATCCAGTTGAACGCGAGCGATAGTGTGGGCGGAGCGGTTCAGATATTGAAGGGTGGAAGCAGCAGAGTGATCCGGAAAGAGTTCCCTGAGCTGGAAGAGTTTCTGAGGGGCGATAGTTTTTGGGCGGATGGCTACTTTGCCGAGACGGTTGGCGTGGCGAATGAAGAGGTTGTTCGAAAGTATATACGCCAGCAACAACGGTAAACTCCTTTGCCATGACAGATCATGCCAGAAGGCTTGAAGCCCCGGCCTTTAGGCCGGGGAGCGGTTCACTAAAGATCTCTCTGGCAGCGTGTCGGAAAACCCCGATCACGCCGTCGGCGTGACTAGAAAGTTTGTCGGCCGTGGTCTTTTTTAGGACCTGGATCATATATTTTCCGGACCATGCGCCTGAAAAACGGGAAATAGTCCGGATTTGATGGCGGAAAGTGGCCTGTTGGCCTTTTCAGGCTAATCGCGGGTTCCACACCCGAAATCCACCCGGAAGGTTATTATAGCGTGGATTTCGGGTTTTAAATGACGCTTACGGAAATCCGCGATCGTGTCATGGTCCGGATGACGGTTACCGGCAAGAACCCGAAAAGGAACCGAATGCCAGGTCGCCTGTTCAACCTTGCGCGAGGAAACGATCCCCACGCAGTAGGCGTAAAGCAGCAAGCTCACCATCATCTGGGGATCGTAGGGTGGCTGCCCGCCGGCCGAACCGTCATAGGATGCGTAAATCCGTTCAAGACATATAATTCTGAGGGCTAACTTCTTCAGAATTATATGTTTTTCCATGACATCATAGTACCATGGGCCGACAAAATATATCTAGGAGTCTGTGCCCTCCCTGTTAAAAAACAGGGAGGTTCTCCGACAGACTCCTAGGTGGCTTCCCGTTTGATGACCCTCAGACCGTCCAGTTGTGAGGTCCCCGTCAGGTCCCGGTAGATAATTGCCGCTGCCGGCTGGTTGGGAAGGGAGGTGTGGATCGGTAATAAAGTCATGTTTTTAACTGGGAGGGATGAGTTTGAGATTTCAGGTGAGACACAAAGACCATGAGAATCCGGAGACAACCGCCTGACACGGAGACACGGTGAAAAGGCTGTACGCTGAGTCTGTTCTCTCCTCCGCGTCTCGCCATACCCGCGTCCCCGCGTTTCGAAATTCCTACGGAATAACCTCCACTTTCCCACAAAAAGCCACGTGATCCTTGATGGAGACGGCAGGAGCGGAAGGTTCCGGGTAATACCAGGCGGCATCCTCATCGATCTCGCCGCCCACGACGACATGGTAATAACTGGCTGTCCCTTTCCACGGGCAGACGGTACGGGTGTCGCTTGCCACCAGATATTCCCGGTTCACCGTCTCGGGCGGGAAGTAGTGGTTCCCCTCGAGAAGGGTGGTGTCGTCGCTCTGGGCTATGGTCGTATTTTTAAAGACGGCCTTGGGCATGGTTCTCCTAAATTCGCAGCGAACAGTGAACAGTTAACTTCTATCCCTCCATCCCCAATCCTACCACCGCTGCGCCCATAAGGGCAGCCCTTGGGTTCATCACGATGCGTACGGGAATGTCGCGCAGCAGGCCGGCCAGCCGGCCCTTGTTGGTGAACGACTCCATAAACGTCCCGTCGATGATGAGATCCAGGACCCTTGGCGCGATGCCTCCGCCGATATAGATCCCCCCGGTTGCAAGTGTTTTCAGGGCGAGGTTCCCGGCCTCGGCTCCAAGGATGGATACGAACATCTTCACGGTGGTCCTGCAGACCTCTGCAGGAGGGTCTGCTTCCATGGCTCCACGGAAGATCTCGGGTACCGGATCGATCGCAACCGCAAGTTTTTCCTTTAACCAGTCCGGTTCCTCATAATCACCTGTAGCCTTCAGGTAATCGTAAAGGTTGGAGATACCGATCCCTGAACATACGCGCTCCCAGCTGACATGTCCGAATTTCCGTCCCACATGCCTGAGCAGTCCAACCTGCTGCTCATCCGCCGGGGCAAAATCCGCGTGGCTGCCCTCAGTAGGATAGCATCGGTAACCGCGTCCGTCCCACAAAAGGATCGCTTCCCCGAGGCCTGTCCCGGGCGCGATGATCGCCTTGGCGCCGCCCTTGACAGGCCTGCCCTCATTGATCGTCTTCAGGTCTGTCGCATCCAGGGACCCGATAGAGTACCCGACAGCCTGGACATCGTTGATGAGGGATATGTGCGGGATCCCCAGAATGGAGCGCAGCCTGGTTACGGACACATTCCAGGAAAGGTTGGTGATGTTTGCCTGTCCGTTGACAACCGGCCCCGCGACACCGAAGCAGGCTGCCGTCGGGATTCCGTGGGCGGCGTGGGACAGGAACTCGGAGGCTATCTCCTCCAGGCCCGGATAATCGCCGCTGGGGAAAACGGCTTCAGCTATAGTTTTTCCGGGACCGGTTTCCTTGTTGAAAAGAGCCAGGATGGTCTTTGTCGCGCCGATGTCCCCAGCCATGATCATTTGCTGCTCCTCCTTGACCTGCTATTAACACAACATCCTAGCACAAGAACGAGCACTTTAAATCCCGGAATCCCGATTCAGACGCAGTCCCCTGCAGATTCAGGGTTTTTGCTACTTTTTCAAGGCCGGGAAACTGTGATAGATTGGCGCAAGTTATGAATTTGTCCAACAGCCTGCCTGGAAGGGGGAAGGCCATGTTAAAGAACAGATTGCTCCTGGCCATCACGGTTATCGTTCTACTTCTGCCAACCCTGGTTCTGGGCCAGGGAAAGACCGCCAGCCTGGTCGGATACGAAAAGGCCGAACTGGTGCAAGGTACGGTCAGCATCAGTGAGGACGGCATCTCGGTTGTCCTGAGCGGAGTCACCAGCACCTACGACAAGACCCTGGAGTTCTACCTGGCGAAGGGGTTCGACCTGGGGGGTGCCGTCAAGGTCGGTGAACTGTCTTCCGACATGCCGGGTGACATGACCTTCGAAGTGCCCGATCCGGCTTCCGAGGCTCTCGATTCAGTGCTCGTCATGGTTCCGGGCTGGGATGTCCCCGTTGCTGTCGGACTGCTGAGATAAGCGGTCGTACGATCCATGGTTCCCAGCGGGATATTTGTCCGTACCGGCTTTGATGGCCTGGCGGACCTGATCGTCCAGCGGTTGTCTGACCATGGGCCTTTTAACCTGAGGATCGATTACCCCGGGGGAAAAGAGCCGGCTGACGGCATGGTCCGCGTGGGAATTTCCAGGTGGTCCGGGAAGTGGTGCCGTCTGGAGGTCGAAGGTGCCCAGGAGGGTGTCGACCTGCTGCTGGAGGCCCTCGTCGCGCACGATCCCCTGGATGAAGTCCTGACAAGCCACTTCAAGCCGGAAGGGGAGGAATACAGTTACATCCTTTACCGGGATGGCAAAGTGATGGAAAAGTTCGACAGCAGGGGACCCGGGATCGAATCGGTCCATTTCATCAGCGAGTTGAGGAGAGTCCCTCTCCAGACCCTTATGAGCGCTTCAGACTTCATGATCTTATCCATGTGCGAGCACGGTATCCATCGGGATGGGGAGCACGAAGAAGCCGAGGCTGTTTTTATAGACCTGACACTTCCCGGCAAACTGACCTTTCTGCAATCGCTCCTGGGGGCTGTTTCCAGGAGGTGATCACTGGCAGGAACGCGTTCTTTCCGGAGGGGAGAGAAGATGCGCAAGAAATATCTCGTTGATCGAAAATACCAGGTGCGGCTGATGGCGCAGATCGTGATCCTCGTGATCGTGGCCACCAGTGTCTCGGCAATTGCGACTTTTATCCTGGCCAACCGTGAGGTCAGCGCGGCCTTTTACCTTGCCCACAGGGACACCTGGGATCTAAAGGAACTTCTCCTTCCTGTCATTACCGGCACCAGCCTCGTCACCTTTATCCTGGTTTCGGCCATCAGCGCAGTCATAGCACTGAGGGAGAGTCACCGGGTCGTCGGTCCGGTGGAGCGTCTAACCGGAGCGCTGGCCGACCTGGCGGAGGGACGGATCAGTTACGTCGGTACGGTTCGAAAAGGCGACCTGCTCAAGGGGCTGGATGACGATATCAACACCTTGTCCGGGAACCTCTCCAGGATGGATGGGCGTCTTCAGGAAGTCCTGGCCAGGCTCCGCGGAGAGCTGGATCGTGCCGATCAGGCCGGTGGACCGGATGATGATGTAATGAAAAGGATCAGGGACATTGCCAACGAGCTGGAAGATGCGCTGGGTTTTTTCAGCAGGAGCTGAGCGGTCGGTCATAGGCACTCTCCTGGTGCTTCTCATCCTGGCCCCCGTGTCCGCAGCAGGGGCCAGGAACCCCCATGCCTTCATGGATGAGCCGTCCAGATGCCTGCACTGTCACGAGTCCAGACCGATCAAACAGGGCGGCCGTTTTGTCAAGGACATCGTCAGCCTGTGCCGGGATTGTCATTCGGTCGTCCACCGTATGTCGCACCCAGTGGACATCAGGCCGCAGGGTAAAATTTCCGATGACCTGTCCCTCGACAATGAAGGGACCATGACCTGCGCCACATGCCACGATCCCCACTCGGCCTCCTTCTCGTCCAAACCGTATCTGCGGCGGGGGATCGTGGAGCGTCTGAAAGGGATGTTCTCATCCGCCGGTTATTCCACGTACTACCTCAGAAAGCCCAACACCGAAGGGGAATTGTGTCTTTCCTGTCATGAACGTGAGGAAGTGGACGAGGGTTACCTCGAGATCACCACTACCCTCGAAAGAGATTATACGGGTTCACGGGCCTGCGAGCGGTGCCACGAGGATGTGTACCGTCAATGGTCTCTTACATCCCACGCCAGGACTCTCCGGGACCCGAGGGAAAATCCCCGGGCGATTGCCGCCGTGTTCACCGGAGAAGAAACGTTCAAGGCCGCCGATGTGGAGTTCGTCATCGGTGTTCACTGGACCCAAAGGTACGCTATCGAGCGCGACGGGGAACTGCGGATCGCAAAGGGTGTCTGGTCATTGGACGAGGATAAATGGGTCCGTTCTACCTGGCGTGAACAGCTTTGGCGAGAGTCCTGCTCCGGCTGTCATCTTACCGGGTACGACCCCTATCAGGATACGTGGGTGGAAAAGGGGGTGGGCTGCGAGATGTGTCACGGTCCCGGGGGAGACCATGTCCGGACGGGCAAGAGCGGTCACATCGTCAATCCTGCTGACCTCGAGTGGCGCCTGTCCAGTTCCATCTGCGCCTCGTGCCACACCAACGGCCACGACAGGACCGGACAGTTCCGGTTCCCGGTCGGTTATTTGCCGGGGGACGACCTGGCGCATTACTACCGGGGGCTGCTGCCCCACGTCGGGCAGGGCGAGGACACTTTTAAAGGTGACGGATCCCTGGAGGACCGGTTGCGGTCCTTTGCCTACTGGCTCGAGCAGTTTTTTAAACCATCCCGTTTCACCTGCAAACAGTGCAAGAGCCTGCATATCCACTACTCTTGGGATGAAGCCGCCGGCCGGGTCGACCTGACGAAGGCCCAGTACTGCCTGAGCTGCCACGAAGAGATACACGACGATCCCGATCACCGCTTTGAAACGGTGTCCGACGTGGACTGCAGTTCCTGTCACGAGCCCCTTGACAATGGTCTCGGCAGGCCCAGCATCCACGACCACAAATTCATCTTCGCGAGATGATCCGGCTGCGGAGCCGCGCCTTTGCTAACGGAAACCGAAATTCGTCGGAGTTACACTGAACCCGTTGCGGATTTCGGATGGAGAGGTATACTTGTATCAGGCTGCCTGGGAGAATCGGAAACGCTTGGTATCCATGAGCGTGAGTCGATATCCGATTCTCCAGCCCGGCACAGTTCCCCTCCTTACCAAGCGGCCACCGACTGTGACGGGTTTCAAGGGCAGCCTTTCCTGCGCCCAAAAACCCCACTAGGAGCCTGTCGGAGAACCCCATGCAGGCTCCTGGATATAGTTTTACGGAAGCAGCATTTAGACCGAAAAGAACAAATATATGGCACATTTGGTAATTCACTGGAGTTATTCACCGGTTTACTGCTCTTGTTTTCAAGAAAAGACCCCAAAAAGAGCTTTCCGAAAAACTTACAGCAGCGTGTCAAGAGGTTTTCCGACACGCTGCTAGCCTGTGCCCTCCCTGCTAAGAAAATGGGAGGTTCTCCGACAGGCTCCTAGTGTGATTGGGAACATCATGGCAATGCCAAACATTGAAGGCGGAAGGCCTTCGAGACTTCTGAGGCAGGTAAGGGTCGTGCTGTGCCGCCCCCGTTATGGGGGGAACATCGGCGCGGCTGCGCGGGCAGTCAAGAACATGGGCCTGGGTGAACTTGCCCTGGTCGCTCCCGGGGAGTACCATGTATCCGAGTCGAGGATGTTCGCAGCCTCGGCGAAGGATGTGTTGGAAGCCGCGCGGACTTTTGATACTCTTGAGGAGGCTCTCAGGGATCAGGAGATCGTCCTGGGCACCTCCCGAAGGGTCAAGAGCGGGAGGTCCCGCATCATGACTCCCCGCGAGGCATCGAGCCACCTGCTTGGTCACCTGGGAAGCGTTGGGGGCAGCGGAATGGCGTCTCTGGTCTTCGGTCCGGAGGACTGCGGACTGACATCCGAAGAGCTGGCTCTTTGCCACGCCGTGGTTTCCATCCCGGTGGATGGGGAGTATGCCAGCCTGAACCTGGCGCAATCGGTCATGGTCATGGCGTACGAATTGAGAATGGGCGCCGACGATCTGCCCCTGGTACGGTCCTTCGGAGACGCTTCATCCGTGGAGATCTCGCAGATGATCGAGCAGATGACATCGGTTCTCGAAAGGAGCGGTTTTTTTATCCGGAACCCCAGGGAACGTGCCCTTCTGCACCTGAAAGAGATCCTGAATCATGGGGTGAAGACCTCCCAGGATGCCCGGATCGTCAGGGGGGTTTTCAGGAGGATCGTATGGGCGCTCGAAGGCGGAAAGAGCGCCAAAAACACGGGATCAGGAGAGAAACAATGAAAAGGCACGGTTTATCGTTGATACTGTCGTTCGCTGCGGTTATCCTCCTCGTCCCTGCGGCTTTCGTGGCGCCGTGTCATGCCGTCACCGTGGGAAAGGGTGACCGGGCTCCCCTGTTCACGTCAACGACTCTGCAGGGGGAGAAGTTCGAACTCAAGGACCACCTGGGCGAAAAAGTGGTCCTGCTCAACTTCTGGTCCGTTTTCTGCCGGGACTGCATCAGCCGGATCGAGGCGTTAAACAAAATCAACGACCTTTACCAGAAGCGGGAATTCGAGCTTATCGGGATCGCAGGCGATCCGCCAACCGACCGGATGCTCTCCCAGGTCAAAAAGTACGCGGCCAAGATGCATTACCAGGTCATCCTTGATCCGGAGCTGGAGATCTTCGACAGCTACGGCGTGGAGATCATCCCTTTCGCCGTCCTTGTAGACCGCGACGGCACGGTGGTCATGGCTATCCAGAGTCTGGAGCCGGAGCCGATCAAGGCGATCTCGGATGCCATCGACAGGTTGACAAAGGAGTAAAGTCTCCGGTGTCGCCGGCTGTCTTTTTCCTGTTCAAGACCCTGATCTCAGCCCTCCTTATCGCCGGCGTCAGTGAACTCGCCAAAAGACTGCCCTCTCTGGGTGGGCTCATAGCGGCCATGCCGCTGACCACCCTTTTGACCCTTATCTGGCTTTACACCGACACGGGCGATTACGATCTGGCCAGGGCCTTTACCAGGTCGGTCCTGTTCGCCATTGTGCCCACCATCTTTTTCTTCATCACCGCCCTGGCTTTGTTCAGGAAAGGTGTGTCGTTCCCCATGGTGCTGGTTATCAGTTTCGTCGTGTTCATCGGAGCGGCGGCAGTGCACCAGTATCTGCTGCCGAACAGCATGGGGTAGCAGGAGCTTGTCATCGCGAGCTGACTGTTGGGCGAAGCGATCTCAGACATCAGAGCCATAACACGGAGGGCCACGGAGACGACCTCTCCCAGGTCTAACCACAGGGGACCACCGAGGAAAAACGATGGATTTGTTTTCCTTGGAGCTGTTTTCAGTTGAGTTTTGAATTCCCCCTGCGTTCTCTGCGTCTCTGCGAGAGGCCGGGTTTGATCTTGAATTGTGAACGGGAGTGCCATGAGCGAACACAAAAATCCTGTCCCCACAGTTGACATCATCATCGAGGTCGAGGGCGGCATCGTGCTCATCGAGAGGAAAAATCCGCCCCACGGTTGGGCCATCCCCGGGGGGTTCGTGGACCTGGGGGAGACCGTCGAGGCGGCGGCCGTGCGCGAAGCGAAAGAAGAGACGGGCCTCGACGTGATCCTGACCCGTCTCCTGGGTGTGTACTCCGACCCTTCCCGGGATCCGCGGCTGCATACCATATCCACCGTGTTTGTCGGGACAGCCGGGGGACAGCCGGCGGCTGCCGATGACGCTGCCGGGGCCGGGGTGTTCACGGCCGACACCCTGCCGGCGAAGATCGCCTTCGATCATAAGGAAATATTGGAGCACTATTTCAAAAAGCGCGGCTCCAGTATCTAGGAGTCTGTGCCCTGCCTGTCTAACCAGACAGGCAGGTTCTCCGACAGACTCCTAGTATCTGGTGTCTGGAACCAGAAACTGGAAACTGAGAGTCCGTAGGTGCGTAAGGCACGTGTTTGTCAGACCTTTCGGCATCCACGTTCGTACACTCCACGCGATCACGTGTGATTTCCCCCCTATCCGTGAAATAATTTCATAGTACCGGGTATGTACGGGTAAAAAATGGCATAAAAATGCCAATATTGCCATATGTTCACTGGCACGCTTTATGCCTATCATCGGGTAGAACAGATGAAGTTGTCCAGTCGGAACCTTCTTGAACTTCGCCGGAAGATGTCGAAAGGGGAGTGAAAAGAAAGGGGTGCGCAAGATGGCTGAGACAGGGAGAGGAACGGTTGTTCTACGGTCAGTGCCCAGCAAGGATGTCGAGATGAAGGTGGCCCTTTACCTCACCAGGATCTACCGTGAGGTGCCTCCCACCGAGCTCATCGCCCTCATCGGAAGGACCAAGCCGCTGACCATCGTCACCGACGTAACAAGCGACAGGGGCAAGGCCCTGGCCGACGCCATCAACGGCCTCGGGGCAAGCGCCTACTTCCTGCAGTACCTGAATAGCCAGACAAGACATTGAAAGGGCCGCCTCAGGGCGGCCCTTTCAATGTGGGGAGATGCGAACATCCAAGGTCTAAGATCTAAGGTCCAGCATCCAGGAATAAGATCTGTCTCACGCCTTTCTACTGATTACCGGCTACTGACTTCTGACTACTGTTATTTACGGTACCAGCACCGCAGCCTCTTCAGGCTGGCGGATGAGATCTTTCACGTTCTTCTTGAACTCCGGCACGATGGCCATAACCTCTTCCCGCATCTCCCCCGCGTTGTGATAGCGGCCTTCAGGTCTTTTCCTGAGGGCCCGGATGAGGACGTTCTCCATCTGGGCAGGCAGGGTAGGGTCGATGGCGCGGGGCAGGGTCGGCCCCCGGTTGAGGATATGATCCATCATCTCGATCTCCGTATTGCCGTCAAAGGGGAGGAAACCGGTGTAAAGCTGGTAAAGGACGACACCCAGGGCCCACACATCGCTGCGCCGCTCGCTGCGGCCGTTGATCTGCTCCGGGCTCATGTACGGCCTGGTCCCGATGATGGTTGGCGAGGTCTCCTTTTCTCCCATGCGCTTGACGATGCCGTAATCCAGCAGGACGATCGTCCCGTCAGGGCGCACGATGATATTGTCCGGTTTGATGTCCCGGTGCACGATGTTGTGGTCGTGCAGGTGGGAAACCACGTCCATGAGCTGATATGAGATGCGGTCCCTGGCAGCGTTGTCTTTGAGGGGCATCATCTTCGACAAGGGAACGCCTTCGATAAACCGGGTGACGATGACGGTGCGGTCCCTGTGGCGGGCCACATCCACGAGCTCCGGGACACCGGGGTGACCGGAGAGCCCGCGCAGGACCTTGGCTTCGAGGAGGAGTCTCGGGTTTATGGCCTCGCTCTTGGAGGTCTTGATGACGAGTGGACCCTCCTCGAACCCGAGGACGTCGCGCCCCTTCCACACCGACGTGTAAAACCCCTCGGACAGTTCCTCGACCTTCTCGTACTGATTGGCCACCATCTCGCTGATCCGGGCCACCGACATGAAGTTGCTCTTCTCGGCCATGACCCGCCTGAAGGGGCGAAACAGGGCATTTAAAAGGCGGCTTCGAACCGGGATCTTAATGTCATTGAGGGGGATGTTGAACCCCTCGTAACCCACGGTCTCCCCCTCGAGGTTCTTGTAGAGGTTGGCGGTGAGGAGAATGGTGATCCTGGTACCGTCCTTGCGCTTGAAATCGACCTTGTAGTCCTTGACGAACCCCTGTTTCTCGATGAGGTGCTGGAGCAGTTCCCTGTCAGCAGGGTTGACGTAGAGGTCGTCGGGAAGCTTGAGCTTCAGCACTTCTTCCCGGGAAGTGTAGCCGAGGATGTCCAGGAGGGCCTCGTTGACTTCCAGGAATCGTCCCTCCCGGGTGGACAGAAAATAGCCGTAATGGGATGAGGCGAAAATGCGCCTGTACCGTTTTTCCGTTTCCTTGAGGTGGACCTCCTCCCTGTGGATCCTGACCAGGTTGCCCACCCTGGCGAGGAGCAGTGGCGGGCTCACGGGTGGAGTGAGGACATCCATGGCTCCGGCTGAAAGGATGTCTCCAAGGGATGAGTCGTCCAGCGTTTTTTCCGAAAGGGCGAGGAGGGGGATGTTCCTGGCGACCGGGTCCGTGCGCAGCTTCCGGCAAAGGGCCGCTCCGTCGTCGCTGTGGGTTATGTCGGCAATGATAACGTCCGCGTCACCGATGGAGCGGAGAGCCGAGGGAAGGTCCGGCTTAATTACCACCGTCAGACCTCCCCCGGACAGGTGCCCGGCCAGTTCACCGGCCCGCCCTTCGTCGGGGTGGAGAAGGACGACACTGGGGTGGGTGGCGGCCCCCATCATATCCCCTGGGACAGGCGGGCAGCCAGGGCAGGCGGCAGCTGCGCTTCGAGGATCCGCTCCTGGGCCGCGGCGATGTCATAGGAGACGCGGCGGAAGGACACGCGACCTCCATCCATGTCGTAGATCAGGTACTGGGCTCGAGGATCTGAGTTCCGCGGCTGACCCACGCTTCCCGGATTGACCATGTATCGCCGACCGGGAGCCGTTATGAGCTCTTCATCCGGCTCAATGGTGTGTACGGGGCGTCCGGCGAGGTGGGTGAAAATCGCGGGGCGGTGAGTGTGCCCGAAAAATGCGGCCCTTATTCTCGGGTCCCTGTCCGCCAGGTGGTCGAAAACAAGTTCGGCCGTCTCAACCGTGCGCAGGTAGCCGGCTGCGCTACCGGGGAGGCCGTGGAAAAGGAAAACGCCGGGGGCAGGCATGGCGTTAAGCGGGAGTTCGCAAAGTCCCTTGCGGGCGTCGTGGGTCAGGATATCCCTGGTCCACCTTATGGCGTCTGCCGCCGCGGAGTTAAAACCGTTAGCTTCGGCCAGGTTGCAGGCAGCCTGCTCGTGATTGCCTGCGATGAGAACGGTGTCCAGGTCCGCCAGGAGCTGCAGGCACGCAAAGGGCTCGGCACCGTAACCTACGGCATCCCCGAGGTGCCAGAGTGTATCGGCGCCCTGTTTCCTGATGTCCTCGACGACCGCTTCGAGGGCCGGGAGATTGGCGTGGACGTCAGCTAAAACCGCGACTCTCATATAAGTTTATATAGCATAAACCGATGTCAATTCGGGAGTCGCGGTTTTAGCGGAGTGCAGACCCGAAATCCGGCGATGGGACACCTCCGGTCGGATTTGTGCGGCGGATGGGCGGCATCGGGGCGCTTTCCTAGCCCGGACTATTCACGAGGTTCTTTTCCGTTCCGGCGGCGTTGCTTTGTCGTTCGCTTGTGCGGAATACTAAAGTATGCCTCCGCGCTCACTCCTCAGTCGCCTTGCCGGAACGAAAAACTCCT
>JARGFV010000026.1 GCA_029210545.1 bacterium | reverse complement strand
TAGATGCCCGCGTACTGGTAGGTATAGGAAACCGCGCTATCATCAGAGGCGTAGATGTCCACGACCCCGTTCCCGTCAAGGTCGTATCTGTACTCAACGGCGTCGATCCCTTCGGTGTCCGTTCTGAAAGAGACCTGGATCGGGGCCACGCCCGAGGAATAATTGGACCACAGAACCACGGCTGGTTCCGTGGCACTGGCCGCAACTTGTACGCTATCTACATCCCTTATCTCCTCAAAAGTGGTGATGGTTGCCGTGAGTGTATTTGTCCCTGCCACCAGGGGCACCTCCGACGCGACGAAGACTCCCCCCGACAAGGCTGCCGGTACACCGTTGACCACGATTCCCACATCGTCGGTGTAGGCCTCCCAGCTTCCCTTTACGGTGGCCTTATTCGCCTCCAGGCTGCTTCCCGTAACCGGGTCAGTCACCTGAACGTCCTGGACGTACACTCCATTAATGGAGATGGTGATATAAGACGACGGGATGCTCCTGACCTCCACCTCCGGCCCCCCGGTATCGCGGTAGAACCCCTCCGGTTCGAACAGGGGCAACGTCACCGTGTTCGAGGCGAAGGCTCCCGGTACAACGGCCGGGATCGTAAACAAGGCCGCCATTGCGATCACCCACATGGCCAGATTACAGCCAAGCTTACTGCGGTTCCGGACTTTGTCAAAAAATAGTCAAATATAACACGGGATTATGCACACGACCGTGTGCAACAGGCGGTGAAACTGATGGGCATAATAGGCTACGGAGGACAAGCCGGTCAGGAATCAGGAGATCCAGTGCACCGGTGCACATGCGCACTATAAAACCGGCAACCCTCAACCCTTGATAGAGTCGTA
Organism: bacterium; assembly: GCA_029210545.1. Classification (NCBI taxonomy): domain Bacteria; species bacterium. Next base: position 27,873 of record JARGFV010000026.1, on the reverse strand, counting down.
AAAAGTCCAACCCGGAACTTCAACTCTCAACTCGGGTCTCCCCTCATTCCACGGGAAGACTCTTATCCGCCGCCCACCTGAAGAACGACTGGTCGTAGTTGGCGGCCTTCCCGTACCCGGCCATCCGGAGTGCCAGTACCATGAAAGACGACCGGATCCCGGCCGTGCAGTAGGCCGCGATCTCGTCGTCCTCTTCCAGTCCCGCGGTTTCAAAGAGCGCCTTCAGCTCACCGAGGGTCTTCAGACGGCCGTCTTCCCGGAAAAGGGAGAGGTAGGGAATCAGAACGGCCCCGGGAATGTGGCCGCCCCTGGCCTCTCCTCGCTTGCGTGAGCCGTTGAACTCCATTGCCGTGCGGCTGTCCACGATGCGCGCGCTTCCCAGACGCTGGTGGACCCACTTCGAGTCCACCGTGAACCCGTCGACCGGGATAACGTCTCCGAAGGTGACCGGGACCGGATCGACCTTCTCCCTGGAAACAGGATAGCCGTTCCCTTGCCAGAAAGGGAAACCTCCGTTGAGGATGCGGGCTTTTTCAACGCCGAGCATCAGGAGCATCCACACGAACCGGCCGTCTTCTCCCCGGCCGCCCAGAGGATCTCCGTAGACGACCACCGAGGTGGCAGCATCAACACCCAGTTCCCCGAACTTTCCGGACAGCTCCTGTGGGGCAAAGGCGACACCCCACTTGGAGCTTCCAGGCCGTCCAACGGTAACGGCGAAGCCCTGCCAACTCACCGGGATGGCCCCCGGGATATGCCCCTTGCGGTGTGCTTTGGGGCCTCGGGCGTCGAGGATGACGAGATCCTTCGAACCGAGGATGTCCGCCAGTTGGTCGGCATCGATGGTATAGCCGGGGCCCGGCGGGGCGCCGCCGCCGGGGAGCACCGGGAGCTGGATAAGGAAGAGGAAGAAAACGGTCAGGGCCGGGGCGATGCGCACAAATCTCCTCCCGGTAAGTGAGGTAAAAAGTGCCGGTTTTTCCGGCGATCAGCGTTTCTTCCTGCCTGTGAGCATGACCAGCCCGGTAACGACCAGCACGGCGCCCCCCACGAGGTAGACAATAGTTTCGGTGGAGTAACCGCTGCCGAATGCCCTGCGCAACCCTCCCGCGACGGACTGGGTTTTTCCGTAGCCGATGTAAAGCGTCACGGAGCCGAAAACGAGGCAGCCGATAGCCATGGATCGCTTGATCATAAGTTCTCCACCCCTTCCTCACCGGAACCGCTGTCCTCCCTACCGAGTTCGGGGAGGACGAGGCGCTCGACCACCTGGATGAGCTTGTTGTAGTCGATGGGCTTGGTCAGGAAGGCGCTGGCGCCCGCTTCAGAGGCCTTTTGTCGCACGTTTTCAGCGGTTATGGATGTCAGCATGATAATAGGGACATCTGATCTGAGCTCCTGGCGGACCTTTCTGGCCAGGGTCAATCCGTCCATCACCGGCATCACGATATCGGTGACCACCAGGTGGTAACTGTTCCGGCGCAGTTCCTCGTAGGCCTGGGCTCCGTCCTCCACGACAGTGGCGACGCAGGGGAAGCAGGTCTGCAGTGCGTCACAGACGATGTTTCGGACGAGGGCCGAGTCCTCTACGAGAAGAACCCTTTTCACAGGTTTAGCGATCCTTGGCAGCGTTCCATGGTATCTCGCTGTGCTACGGTTAAGCGCGAAGGGCAAAGGTCGAAGCGCGAAACAGGCATTCTAGCTTTATTCATCGCTCATCGTCCTTCGTTTTTTATCTGTCCTTCTCCGCGTCCTCTGGTGCGCGTGAGACAGCCTTCCAGGACCTGGTGTGAAAACAGCTCGGTAGGCATGATCCTTCCAACACGGAAAATCATACACGATAAAACTCAGAAGGAAAATTGAAAGAGGTGTCATCCCACCTGGCGATACCAGTCTCGTCCGTAATAACGGTGTTGGTATTGTCCGGAAGGCCGGTGGCGATGTGGACTGTTGCCCCTGCCACGGGACTGCTGTCGGCTGCACGCAGAACGGTGACCTGGAGCGTGACGATATGATCGCACGGGTCGTCCTCCGGGTCCGCCGTGCCGCAGGAAGAAACTCCCCCCACGGAAACTCCGGGTGATCCGCACCCGAAATAGACCGTTTCGGCCCCCAGGCTGAGGAAAAGGAGAAGCACAAGCAGCAGGAGAGTTGAGCGCCTCATCAGTGGTGAGGATATCACGAAAGGGATGATGCCGGACGGGAGGAAATGACGGCAGGGCGAAACCGCTTGACGCGGGGGAGGGGGGCCGCGGGGTGGTTCAGAAAGACATTTGGACGCGGCGACGCGGAGTGGTAAGCTGAACGCGAAAGTACAACAGTATTTTAATCCCGACGAATTTTTATTGCTCTTAGTATAAAGCACCTTATTGGTGCTCTTTCTCCGTGTCCCCGTGTCCCCGAGTCTCCGTGTCGGACGGTCTTCATGGTTTTCAGGGTGTCAGTGTCAGTAACCGAGAAAGGCCCCGCTTGGAGCCTTTCCTTTGGACATTGGACGTTGGACTTTGGACTCGGTCAGCTGATCCATCGTTTTCTGCGCCTGTAATGCTTGACGTCCCGGTAACTCTTTTCCTCCCCCACCTTGGACAGCCCCAGGTAGAACTCCTTGACGTCCTCATTCTCCTTGAGCTTGTCCACCGGGTCGTCCATGACGATCTTGCCGTTCTCCATGATGTAGCCGTAATCGGCGATGGAAAGGGCGATGCGCGCGTTCTGCTCCACCAGGAGGATGGTGGTCCCTTCCTCCTTGTTGATGCGGTTGATGATCCCGAAGATCTCCTTCACCAGCAGGGGGGCGAGCCCGAGAGACGGTTCGTCCAGAAGCATCAGTTTCGGGCGGGCCATAAGGGCGCGCCCGATGGCCAGCATCTGCTGCTCCCCGCCGGAAAGGTAACCGGCCAGTGTATGGCGCCGGTCAGTCAGGCGGGGAAAGTAATCGAAGACCATGGCCATATCCATTTTAACGTCCGCCCTGCTCTTCCTCGTGTGGGCACCCGCAATGAGGTTCTCGTCAACGTTCAGATCGTCAAATATCCTGCGGCCCTCCATCACCTGAAAGATACCCATGCTGACCCTCTTTTCCGGGTCTACGCCATCGATGGGCTGTCCCATATAGATAATGGAACCGTCGGTGACTTCCCCCTCCTCCCCCTTGAGGAGGCCTGAGATGGCCTTTAACGTCGTGGATTTGCCTGCCCCGTTGGCTCCGAGAAGGGCCACGATCTGGCCCTCGTGGACCTCTAACGACATTCCCTTGAGGACTAATATAACGTCATCATAAATGACTTCAACATTATTCAATGAAAGAATGGGTTGATTTTCCGAGTTGTTGGCTGCTGGTTCCGGCATTGCCTGCCTCACTGGCTTACGGTCTGTACAATGTGGAAGTTATTTATATGTTTTTTGTCTGGTCCTGTGGTTTGGGGACCAGACAAACAGGACAATAGGACTGAACGAAAAGGGAGGCGGCGTTACGCCGCCCCCCTTGAAGAGAGTCCTATTGGCCGAGCCACTCGGGCCGGCGTTTCATCGTCACGTTCTTGACCGTGACGATCTTCCCGTCGGCATCGATCATGTTGATGTTGAGGGTCGTGTTGGGGCGGTGGTCAGTGGGGGTGAAGGTGATGGGAGCTGTCAGACCGCCCGTATCGAGGTCATTGATAGTCTCCAGGGCGGCCTTGACGCCGGGGCCGTCCAGGGTCTCGGCCTTCTTGAGGGCCTCCCACATGACCATCATGGAACTCCACCCCTGGATGTAGTGGACGGTGTGGGAATCATCCGGGTGCTTCTTGGTGTGCATGGACATGGGAGCGGCCATGCCGGGAACGTCCGCTCCCCACATGGCGAAGGGGCCCATTCCGTAGACCCTCTCCTTGGCCGCGTCCCCGGTGAGTTTCACCAGGTTCTCGTCGAAGCCCCACACGTTGACGAGGAATTTCGTGTCCAGGCCGAGCTTGGCGGCGTCCTTGATGATGACAGCCGTACTGGCCACTGTCCCGCCGATCCACGCAAAGTCAGGGTTGAACTGCTTCATGTTGGTGAGCTGGCTCACGGCGTCGGTGGCGTTGAGGGCCACGAACTGGTCAGGGCCGACCTCGAGGCCCAGTTCGGCGGCCATGGCCTTTCCCGCCGGGATGGGGTTCTTGCCGTAGGGATGGTCGGGGTAGATGAAGACGACCTTGTTTTTACCGGAGTCATGGACGAACTGCATGGCGGCCCTGATGGCGTCCCCGTAGGCGGTGCTGGCATAGAAGTTGTAGGGCGTCTTGGCCGGATCGTTGATGAGGGAATCGTAGGATGCCGAGATGTAGACGATCTTGTCCTTTGAGACGAGGGCTTTCAGCGCGTTGGTGTCGCCTGTGCCCCACCCCTGGATCAGGAAGATCCCCTTGTCCTTGTACGTCTTGTAGAGCTCGACCGCCTTGTCCGGCTTGTAGGCGTAGTCGTTGGCGATGATCTCGACAGGCCGCCCGTTGACGCCGCCGTTGGCGTTGATGTAGTCTGCCGCGTCCACGGCAGCGACCGCGTAGTCCTGGCCCACGTCGGACGTGGCGCCTGTGGTGTCGAAGATGCCGCCGATGACGATAGGCTCTTTGGGAGCCTCTTCCGCCTTTTTGGGCGGCTCGGCCTTCTGGCAACCCAGCCCGCCGATAGCGATGATCATCAGAGCCGCGACGGTCAGGACGATCCATTTTGAACCCAGTGCTGCTTTACTCATCCTTATCCTCCTTGTGCGAACTTTTCGTTCCCCCCTGGCTTCTCTATTATCTGTACCGATCCTCCCGCCGGAACGGGACCTGTTTAAAACGGCATTCTAATACGAGAAGGGCCAAAGCTTCCAGTAGTTTTTCACGGTGTGCCAGCGGGCGGCCAGCCCGTCCGGTTCGAAAATGAGGAACAGGATGATGATGAGGCCGAAAACTCCTTCCGTCAGGCTCTGAAAAATGGCGAACACCCCGGGATAGACCTGGGTCAGGGCGTGCTCGGGGATGCGCAGCATGATGGGAAGGAGGGTCATGAAGACGGCTCCGTAGATGGCGCCGAGGACGCTTCCCATCCCGCCGATGATGATCATGGCGAGGTACTGGACGGAAAGCCAGATGCCGAACGCCTCGTCGTTGACGACGAGCACGTAATGGGCCCAGAGGCCTCCGGCGATCCCGACCAGGAAGGAACTGATCCCGAAGGAGAGAATGCGGTAGAACCAGACGTTGACCCCGATGACTTCCGCTGCGAGGTAGCGGTCCCGAATGGCCACGAAGGCCCGGCCCGGACGGGTGCGGGTCAGGTTCTTGGTGTAAAGGGTCGTGGCGATGACAATGGTATAGACGAGATAGTAATAGGAGCGGTCAGTGCCCATGTCGATGCCGAAAAAGGTCGGTGAACTTACAACGAGGCCGGTGCTGCCCCCTGTCAGGGCGCTCCAGTTCCTCATGGCGTACCCGATGATGAACTGGGCTGCCATGGTGGCGATGGCAAGGTAAAGCCCCTTGAGCCGCAGGGAAGGGATGCCGAACACCATTCCCACAAGGGCCGTTATCAGGCCGGCCATGGGGAGGGCGAACCAGAAGGGGATGCCGGCCTTGATGGTCAGTATGGCCGACGCGTAAGCCCCTACACCCATGAACGCCCCGTGGCCCAGGGAGATCTGCCCGGTGAACCCGGTGAGGATGTTCAGGCCGTGTGCCCCTATGATGTAGATCCCGATGAGGTTCATCAGATAGAGGGTGTTGGTGTTGAACATGCTGTTGAACGGCTTGTTGATCCACGGGAAGACGGCCAGGAAGATGAAGAACCCGATCATCCAGAACTTGATGAACGGCGTCTGGAAGATCGCCATGTCCTCCTTGTACGTCTCGTGGAAGATCCCGGATTGCTGCAGACTCATGGCCTAGACCCTCTCGATCTCTTCGGTGCCGAAAAGCCCGTAAGGCTTGATCATGAGGATGATGACCAGGACCACGAAGGGCGCCACCTCCTTGACGCCTCCACCGAAGAACTGGTCGAGGTATCCACCCGAGAGGTTCTCGAGGATGCCGATGATGAGACCACCCAGCACGGCCCCGGGAATGGAATCGAGGCCGCCGAGGATGACGGCGGGAAATACCTTGAGGCCGACACCGGCCAGGGTGCTGTTGACCCCGTTGATGTTCCCGATGAGGATGCCGCCCACAGCCGAGACCACAGCCGCGACGCACCAGGAGATGGCGAACACCTTCTTGACGCTGATCCCCATGGACAACGCGACCTGGTTGCTGTTGGCCGTGGCGCGCATGGCGATGCCCATGCGGGAGTATTTGAAGAACAGGGCGAAGAGCACCAGGAAGACCATGGCCGCTCCGAATGTGTAGATGTAAACCTGGGAGACCACGATCTCGCCCACCTTGACGGGTACCTGTGGGAAGATGGGCGGGAACACCTTGATCTGGGTCCCCCAGATGGCGGCTACCACCGATTTGAGGACAAGGGAAAGCCCGATGGTGATCATGATGATGGAGATAGCCGGTTCACCGATCATGGGCCGGAGTACCAGCCGCTCAATGAACAGGGCCAGGATCACGGAGAATATCATGGTGAGAAAAAAACCCGCCCAGAACGGGACCTGGTAGGTGGTGAGCAGGGCCAGACAGATGTAGGCGCCCACCATGAGAAGTTCTCCCTGGGCGAAGTTGATCACCGAGGAGGCCTTGTAGATGAGAACAAACCCCAGGGCCACCAGGGCGTAGACGCTGCCGATGGCCAGCCCCTGGATGAGCAGCTGTAAAAAGAACCACATCTCCTGCATTTCGGTTATCCCTTCAGTCGGCGAGTTTCCGGATGATCATGGTGGTCCTGATGCGGGCCGCGCGGCCGTCCTGGTACTTGATCGTGGTGTCGATGGGGATCTCCGACGCCTCGGTGTAAAGGGCCTCGATGACCTCCGCGTACCTCTCTCCGATGAAGCCGCGCCGGACCTTCTTGGTCCGGGTCAGTTCGTCGTCATCCGCGTCCAGCTCCTTGTACAGGAGGACGAACTTCCTGATGATGGACGCCTCGTTGATGCGCCTCAGGTCCCTGTTGACCTTTATCGCTTCGGCCTCGATAAGGTCGTAGACCTCCTGCTTGGCCGAGATGTCGGTGTAGGTCGTGTAGTTGATGCGCTTCTTCTCGGCCCACTTCCCGACGATGGACATGTCGATGTTGATGATGGCGGTGATGTAGGGCAGATGGTCCCCGATACAGACCGCTTCCTTGATATAGGGGGAGAACTTGAGCTTGTTCTCGATGAACTGGGGGCTGAACATGGTGCCGTCGGCCATCTGCATGACGTCCTTGACCCGATCGATGACCACGAGGTGCCCGTCTCCGGTGAAGTGCCCGGCATCCCCCGAGTGGAGCCACCCGTCGCGAAGGGTTTCCCTGGTGGCCTCCTCGTTCTTGTAGTAGCCCAGGAAAACGCTGGGGCTGCGGGACAGGATCTCACCGTTATCGGCGATAACGATCTCGGTTTCGGGGATCGGTTTGCCTACCGAGTCGAAGTTGACGTCCCCGTCATAGTGGATGCACGAGATGCCGGAGATCTCCGTCTGGCCATAGATCTGCTTGAGGTTCACGCCCAGGCCGTGGAAGAAGCGGAAGGTGTCCGGTCCCAGGGCCGCGCCGCCTGTGGATGCCGATCTCAGCTTTGAAAAGCCAAGCCGGTCCTTCAGGGCGCGGAACACCAGCAGGTAGGCAAAAAGGTATTTCACCTTGAGCCGGAACGACGGCTCCCTCTTTTCGAACCGGCAGTCAGCCATCTCGTACCCGACGGGGAGGGCCAGGTTGAACGCTTTCCGCTTGAGCCACGAGGCGTCCATGACCCTGACCTGGATGGACGCGGCCAGGTTCTCCCAGATCATGGGAGGCGAGAACATGACGTTGGGGGCGATCTCACGGCGGTTTTCGGTTACAGTTTCCGGTTCTTCGGGGAAGTTCACGGTGAAGCCCACCAGCATCGCGGAGGCGACGCCCATCATCTGTTCCCCGATCCAGGGCAGGGGGAGAAAGGAGACGAACTCGTCGTCCTCGAACTTGGGGTCGACCTGGATGAGGTTGCAGGCCATCCTCAGCATGTTGTTGTGGCTGAGCATGGAACCTTTGGGAAAACCGGTCGTGCCCGATGTATAGGCGATGAGGGCGAGGTCCTCCCCGGAGGTGGCCTCGACCATCCGCTTGAATATCTCCGGGTCCCGGTTGTGCAGGTCCCGGCCCATGGCTTCCACTGCCGTGAACTCAAGGAGCATCTCGTCCCGGTAGTTCCGCATCCCCTTCGGGTCGGTATAGATGATCCCGACTACCTTGGGGATGCTTTCTGTAAGCTCCAGGATCTTGTCGACCTGTTCCTGGTCTTCGGCGATGACGAACTTGGCGTCGGAATGGTCGATGACGAAGCCCACCTCCCTGGAGGTGGAATCCTGGTAGATGCCCAGGGGGACGGCCCCGGCGCACTGGGCGGCCAGCTCCGCAAAGACCCACTCCGGACGGTTGTCCCCCACAATGGCGATCTTGTCGTCCTTCGCCAGGCCCAGGCTGACGAGGCCCAGGCTGAAGTCCCGGACGTGATCCAGGTAGTCCTGCCAGGTGAACGACTGCCAGATCCCGAACTCCTTCTCCCTCAGCGCGACCTTGCGATCTCCAAACCTGGAGGCGTTCCGCACCAGGAGTTTCGGCAGGGTGTCGGATGGGTCAATTGGAGGGAGAATGGCAGAATCTGTCATTTTCTTCTGGTCCATTAGTTTAAATACCTCATCGACAGATTCTGCTTACGAGGGGGGACGGGGTGACACGGCGACACGGCGACACGGCGAAGAAAAGCGCTCGATTCGCTCGCTCGGCCAGTCTCCTAAGTCGTTCAGTCGAGCGGTATTGGCTGTCAATGTTCGTCCTCTCCCAGATAGGCGGCCACGACCTTCGGGTCCGCCTGGATCTCGGCCGGTTTGCCCAGGGAGATCCTCTCCCCGAAGTCCAGGGCGCAGATCCGGTCCGAGATGCCCATGACAACCCCCATGTCGTGCTCGATGAGGACCACCGTGATATCCCGCTCCTCGTTGATGTCAAGGATGAACCGGGCCATGTCCTCGGTCTCCTCGGCGTTCATCCCGGCCATGGGTTCGTCCAGGAGCAGGACCTTGGGGTCCAGGGCGAGGGCACGTCCAAGTTCGACGCGTTTCTGGAGGCCGTATGCCAGGGTGCCCACGGCCTTTTTGCGGATGTCCTGGATCTCCAGAAAGTCGATGATCTCTTCAACGACCTCCCGGTGCCGTATCTCCTCGCTGCGCGCCTTCCCGAACCACAGCCCTCCCGTGAAGAGGTTGGTGTTCATGTGGATGTGACGGCCCAGCATGAGGTTGTCGATGACGGTCATTCCCTTGAAGAGCTCGATGTTCTGGAAACTCCTGGCCAGGCCGAGCTGGGCCCGTTTGCAGGGAGACATCCTGACGATATTCTTGCCCTTGAACAGGATCTCCCCGCGATCGGGGGAGTAGAGTCCCGAGATACAGTTGAAAATGCTGGTCTTGCCCGCGCCGTTGGGGCCGATGATGGCGAAGATCTCGCCCTCGCGGACATCGAAGTCGACCCCGTTGAGAGCCATGATCCCGCCGAAATGAAGATGGATGTTCTTGAACTCCAGGATGGGCAAGTGTGAAGATCTCCCTGCGGGGTTGGAATTAACCTAAAACGTTGTTTTGATTTGGGTGGACAAAAAAGCCCTATACAGTTACGCTATTTGGCGGTTTCATGTCAAGTTGAAAGCCGGACGAACGTTGTTTCCATGGGGCTCGGGGGGGATGCGGATCCCGTTTGTTGACATAGCCGCCGGAAATTGGGAAATAGAAAACAGGCGGTTGCTGCAAGATTTTTACCTCCGCACTTTGCACTTTACACTCTGCACTTTTCTGAAGGAGTTCGCCATGTACGCAAAAGATTACATGACCAGGATCGTTGAGACGATCCATCCGGACGACTACCTCGTTGACGTCCGCAAGACCATGCAGGAGCGGAACCTGCGGCACATCCCTGTTGTGGATAACGGAAAGCTGGTGGGGATCGTGAGCCTCAACACCATCCGCGACGCGGCTCCGTCCAAGGCCACGGACCTTTCCATCCATGAGATCCACTACCTCCTGTCCAAGATGAAGATAAAGGATGTCATGAAAAAAGATGTGGTGACCTGCGGTCCCGAGGACCACGTGGAGGATGTAGCCAAGGTCATGCAGACGAGGAGGATAGGGGCGGTCCCGGTGGTGGAGAAAGGGCGACTCCTGGGGATCCTGACCAACGCCGAGATGTTCCTGATCCTCATGAAGATCCTCGGCATGGATTCTCCGGGAAAGCGGATTACCATCGACATGGAGCGGGGCAAGGGTGAACTCCTGGTAGACATCGTGCGCTCGGTCAAGGAACGAGGCAAGTTCATCAAGAGCCTCCTGTCCATGGAGAGTCCCCGCGCAGGACGCCAGACGGTCATCCTCCACCTGGACAGTTCCGATATGACCGAGGTCATCGAGGATCTGGAGACGGCAGGGTTTGACATCCAGTCGGTGGATGAAGTGGGGTAATTGCCGCCGGCGGCGACCCGGGAAGGGGAGACGCGCAGACGCGCAGACGCGGAGAAGGGGTGACGCGGCGAGAAACAGTATGGAGGTATGGAAGTATGGAGGTAATAACCCTCGTTTTTCTCCGATACCCCGACACCCCCTTACGCCGATACGTGGGCCCAAAGCAAGAGGCCGATTTATCCCCGTGTCCCCGTGTCATCCTGTCCCCGCGTCTGACGGGCCGGATCCGATACACCATTTAAGCCTGCAAGAGGTGAAAATTCGATGAAAGAAGATAAAGGAACAGTCAGCTATCAGGTCGACGGCCCCATTGCCACCATCACCCTCTCACGGGCGGGAAAACGGAACTCCATGACCCAGAAAATGTTCGCCGAACTGGATGCCATCGTCCGACGGGCCAGGGGAGAAGAGGATCTTCGCGTCCTCCTTATTCGCGGGGGAGAGGGTACATTCTGCGCCGGTGACGACCTGGCGGAGCTTTCGTCCATGGATCCGTCTAAAGCCCGGGATTTTATCATCAGGGCTCAGGGAACCTTCACCAGCCTGGAAGCCCTGTCCTGCCCGGTCCTCGCGGCAGTGGAAGGGTTTGCCCTGGGTGGCGGGCTCGAGCTGGCCCTGTCGTGCGATCTGATCCTGGCAGCTCAGGGCGCACAACTGGGGCTGCCGGAGTTGAACCTGGGAATTATCCCCGGGCTGGGCGGGACGATACGGCTGCCCAGGCGAACGGGGCTCGGCAGGGCCAGGGACCTGATTTACTCCGGCCGCATCGTAGGCGCTGAAGAGGCCCGCGACATGGGGCTCGCGGATGCCGTTTACCGGGCGGACGAATTTGAGGGCAAGGTTCTCGAATACGCGGGGCTGCTTGCCTCCAAGTCCCCGGCTGCCCTCGCCCTTGCCAAATCGACCCTTAACCGGGGCATGGACGCCAGCCTGGAAGCCGGCCTGGCCCTGGAGCGGGAGGCGTTCGCCTACTGCTTCTCCCTGCCTGACGCGAAGGAAGGGATCTCGGCGTTTCTGGAAAAGAGAAAGCCGGTGTTCGGGAAATGATACCGACACCGGGACACGGGGACACGGGGATAAATCGGCCTCTTGCTTTGGGCCCACGTATCGGCGTAAGGGGGTGTCGGGGTATCGGAGAAAAACGAGGGTTGTTACCTCCATACTTCCATACCTCCATACTGTTTCTCGCCGCGTCACACTCTCTCCGCGTCTCCGCGTCAAGGTGGCGAACGAAGTGAGCGACATCGGGCGCGGCTACACTCACGTCTACACCGGCGACGGGAAGGGCAAGACCACAGCGTCCCTGGGGCTCGCCGTGCGTGCGGCCGGAAACGGCCTTGGCGTCCTGATCATCCAGTTCCTCAAGGGAAGCGAGATGACCGGAGAGCGCAAGGCGGTCCTGCATTTGAAACCTGTTATCGAGATCAGGCCCCGGGGCCGGGATGGCCTTCTCAGGCCGGACGATATCACCGGTGAAGACAGGACCATGGCCATGGAAGCCCTGGTGGAGAGCTGTCGGGAGATAACGAGCCGGAAGTGGGATGTGATCGTCCTCGACGAGATCAACACCGCCTGTGCCCTGGAACTCATACCGGTGCCTCGCGTGACGGAACTTATGGACGGGAAGCCGGACGGTCTTGAACTGGTCCTCACCGGAAGGGGAGCGCCGGCGGAGATCATCGAAAAAGCTGACCTCGTCACCGAAATGCGGGAGATCAAGCATTATTTCCGGCAGGGAGTGTCGGCGAGGAAAGGGATCGAAAAATAAATATGACTGTGTCGGAGTGTCGGCGTTTCGGCGTGTCGGGGAAAAATCAAATACAGTATCTGTATTTTCTCCGTTACACCGATACCCCGTTACACCGAAACGTAACCTGATCGATGAGGAGTGAAATGACGAAGAAGATCAGAGTGTTGATAGCCAAGCCCGGCCTTGACGGTCACGATCGCGGGGCCAAGGTCGTCGCCCGCGCCCTGAGGGACTGCGGATTCGAGGTGATCTACACCGGCCTTCACCAGACGCCCGAGCAGGTTGCCGCCGCGGCTGTTCAGGAGGGTGTGGATGCCGTGGGGCTGTCCATCCTCTCCGGTTCCCACGGGACTCTCGTTCCAAGGATCATCGGGCAGCTCCGGGAAATGGGCGCCGGCGATATCCCCGTCTTCGTCGGAGGGATCATCCCTGAAGATGACATCCCCGGTCTCAAGGAGGCCGGGGTCCTGGCGGTCTTCACCCCCGGATCCCCTACCTCCGATATCGCCGACGCCATTGTCCGGGCTTCCCGGGATAAGTGACCTTGCCGACCACGAAGGTTACTACCGAATCCGGTGACGGGTGGGCTATCCTCACCCTTTCCTCGCCCGCCGGCCTCAACAAGCTCGGTTCCGACACGCTTGCCCCCCTGCTGGAACAGGTGACAGATGCCCTGGACAGCGGTGCGCGATGCCTGGGCATCACCGGTGAGGGCGGATCCTTCGCTGTGGGGGCCGATCTGAAGGAGATCGGCACACTCACCCCGTTAACCGCACGCGCCTTCTCGGATCAGGGAAACAGGATCTTCCGCCTCCTCGAAGGGGCCGATGCCGCCGTGGTCGCCGGTATCGACGGGTTCTGCCTGGGCGGCGGCCTGGACCTGGCCCTGGCTGCCGACTGGCGGGTTGCCGCCGACCGCTCCCTCTTCGGTCACCCCGGTGCCGACCTGGGTCTCATAACAGGTTTCGGCGGGACCCAGAGACTGCCCAGGCTCATTGGCCAGCGTGCCGCTGCCCGATGCCTTTACACATCGCGGCGCCTCGATTCCGACGAGGCGTACCGCCTGGGGCTCGTCCAGGAGGTCTGTACGCGAGAGAAGTTCCAGGAACGGTTTCGGCAGAGGGTGGCCGCCTTCGCCGATCTGGAGCCGGGGCTGTTCCGTGAGCTCAAACGATATTTGTCAGCCTGATAAAGACCCACGTCAGACTCTCAAATATCGTTTATAGGGAAATTTAAATACAGGAACCGCAGATGAAGCAACTAGACCAACTTGTACGCAATGCTCTTAAAAGGGATCCGCTGGCTCTGGGAAGGGTCGCCCGGATCCTCGATGACGGCCTCGATGGCCGGGACGAGGTTTTAAGCCGGCTCTACCCCCGCGCCGGGCGGACCCGGGTCGTGGGGATCACCGGACCGCCGGGCGCCGGCAAAAGCACCCTCGTCAGCGGCCTCATCAGCCACGCGCGGGCGAAAGGCCTTTCTGTGGCAGTCCTGGCCGTGGACCCTACCAGCCCCTATTCCGGGGGCGCGGTGCTAGGAGACCGGATCCGCATGCAGGAGCACGCCACGGACCCCGGCGTTTTTATCCGGAGCCTGGCAACCCGGGGAAACATGGGGGGCCTCAGCCGTACCGCAGGACACCTTTTGACCCTGATGGACGCGGCCGGGTTCGATCTCGTTTTCCTGGAGACGGTAGGTGTGGGGCAGGAGGAGGTTCAGATCAAGGACCTTGCCCAGACCACGGTCTTCGTCACCGTGCCCGGGCTCGGGGACGGGATCCAGGCCATGAAGGCGGGGGTCCTGGAGATCGCCCACATCTATCTCGTCAACAAGGCGGACATCCCCATGGTGGAGGCCACCGTCAGGGACCTCAAGGCCATGGTCTCGCTGGGCGGCGGTGAAGGGGAATGGGAGCCGCCGGTCCTGACATCGGTGGCAAAGGAAGGGGCGGGGATCGGTGAACTCATGAACGAGATTGACCGGCATTACGACTGGCTTGAACAGTCGGGTGGCCTCGACCGGTGGCGCGCCGGCACTGCCGGCGCCGCGGTGACCGAAGCGCTCAAAGAGATCATGGAAAGTTCCCTGTCGGCGCTGGTGAACGGCCGCGGCAGGGAATGGGACGAGGATGTCCGGAAGGTGGCGACCAGGGAGAGCGATCCATTGTCGGTGGCTCGCCGGTGGCTCGCCAGGCTCGATTTCAACAAAGATTGAAATCGAGTTCTACGCACGCACGAGAAGGACTGAAATTCCACCGTACGTCCGTGAATGTGTGAAGCGTACGTGCGAAAAAGAGAATAGCAGCGGATTACTTCCTCGCACACACGCGTTTACGCTCTTCGCAAGCACGAGACAGGGAGAGTGCCCCATGGACTTCTACGAGGTCATCAAAAGCCGCCGCAGCTGCCGGGTATTCAAACCGGACCCCATACCCAGGGACTCCCTCGAGCGGATCGTGGAGGCCGCCCTCTGGGCCCCTTCCGGCAAGAACCGGCAGAACTACCGGGTATTCGTGGTGGCGGGGGATAAAAGGGACCAGCTTGTATCCGTTGCCGACCGGTCTTTCCCCTTCATCGAAGAGAGCCTCCGGGAGATGTACGAGGAGAAGATCGTCTCCTTCACCCGCAACTTCTTCAGGACCCTGGGCGGCGCTCCCGTGCTCCTCGTCTTCTACTCGGTCCCCACGGACGAGGGACCGTTCGTGGACGCCCAGACCGTGTCCGCAGCTGTCGAAAACGCCCTGCTTGCGGCCACGTATGAGGGGCTGGGGACCTGCTGGATGACCAACCCCGTACACCTGTCCGGCGAGGTGGACAAGATCCTGGGAGTGGAGGGGATGGACCTCATCGCCTTCGTTCCCGTCGGATACCCCGGCAAGGAACCGCCCACGCCGCCGAGGAAGGAAGGGCGCGTAGCTTGGGTTGGATTTGAATGAGTATTAGAATTCAAATCCTATCCACCGTGTGTGCGTATGTGAGTACGTGCGAAAAAGCATACGGCTGATTCGTTCTCACGGTGACTGAATTTACGCTTCACGCATTCACGCACGTACGAACCGTACAATCCGTACATGGAGGATCACATGACCAATTTCGAGAAGATTGCCCTCAACTACACCATCACCCCCGAGTCGGAGATCCGTTCACGGATTTCACGGTTCCAGGAACTTCTCCGGGAAAAGGAGATCAGGGCCGCCATTCTCCTCCAGCTCATCGACCGGTTCTACTTTTCCGGGACCATTCAGGACGGTGTGCTCATCATCCCCGCCCAGGGCGATCCCCGCTACCTGTGCCGCCGGAGCATCGAAAGGGCGAAAACGGAGACGCCCCTGGAAGTGCTGCCCTTTACCAGTTTCAAGGAGATCCCTCTTTCCCTGGAAGACCTCGGAGCCCTGCACGCCGTCAGGCTGGGCCTCGAGCTGGACGTCATCCCGGCGGCCTTGTTCACCCGGTTCGGAGCCCTCGTGCCCGAGGCCGACTGGCAGGACCTTGGCCCCCTCGTCCGGGAGATGCGGGCGGTCAAGTCGGCCTGGGAGATCGAGCGGATCCGGGCTGCCGGGGTCCAGGTCGGCAAGGTCATCGACACGGCGAGGGAAAGCCTCGTCGAGGGGATGAGGGAGGTTGAGTTCGCGTCCATCCTGGAAAAACGGGCGCGTGAGCTTGGGCACCAGGGAATCCTGAGGATGAGGGGGTTTAACCAGGAGCTTTTTTACGGCCACATCATCTCCGGGGAGCATTCGGCCCTGATGTCCCACATCGATGCTCCTTCCGGGGGGATGGGGATGAACCCCTCCGTCGCCCAGGGGGCCGGGTTCAGGACCATCCGCCGCGGTGACCCCGTGAGCGTAGATTTCGTAGGCAATGCGGGCGGGTACCTCATCGACCAGACCCGGCTCATGGTCATCGGGGAACTGGGTGAGGGGTTGGCCGAAGCGTTCCGCCAGGCCAGGGACATTCAGGACCGTGTGATCGAGGCGGCAAAGCCGGGGTCAGCCTGGAGCGCTCTTTACGATATCGCCCGAGGTGCGGCTGAAGAGTTCGGCGTCCAGGACCGTTTCATGGGCCCTCCCGGTGAACAGGTCAGGTTCGTTGGCCACGGCGTAGGGCTGGAGGTGGACGAGTACCCGTTCCTCGCTCCCAGGCTTGAAAGGCCCCTGGAACCGGGGATGGTGTTCGCGTTGGAGCCCAAGATCTTTCTGCCCGGTGTGGGCATCGCCGGCATCGAGGACACGTTCCTGGTTACGGATGGTGGGGTGGAGCGGCTTACCGTGACGGAAAGGGAGATCATAAAAGTGTAGAGTGCAGAGGCCAAGGCCCAGTACCCGGTCTTATTATGCAAATTTCGTTTTACTTTTCTGGTACTACCTGGAAATTTTCCAAAATAAAACAGCGGTTACTCCTGTTAAAGGTGGGGATCCCTGCCCGTTCCCTGGATACCCCTCCCTCGGGCGCCCTCGCCCATACCCCATCACAACCCTTGAAAAGAGTTAAATCGAGCGATTTGACCCTATTTGAGGTCGATAACGTCACTTTTCAATGCCCATGACAGCCCGCCGCCGCCTTTTTCCTTGACACCGTTAAAACGGTGTTATAAAAAGCTTATTATATCACACAGTAAAACGACATATCGAAATTGTGCGGGTATGCAAAACGGGTGGTGACGGGATGGTTCACCCGTTTTTCTCTTTAAAGAAGCACAAGCAGCTAAACTTTTTTCCAGACTGATCCAGGTTGCCCGACGGGGGGGCAATAATTCAAACGGGGCTTTCTGCCCAGGCGTCCGAGGTTGCGATATCCCCGACTCATTTCACCGGCAGCCGGCGCGCCGTAAAGCAACAGGGAGGAGAATACGGAGCCATGCAGGTTAAGACAAAAAAACAGGACCCGAAGAGCCCTTATTTCCAGTCTGACATTGAGACCATGCCGGTTGAGAAACTCAAGAAGCTTCAGCTCGATCGTCTCAAGAAACAGGTCAGGAACGTTTACAACAACAACCCCTATTTCAAAAAGGTCTACGACAAGGCCGGATTCAATCCGGGCGACCTGAAGACCCTCGAGGACATCTCCAAAGTTCCGTTCATGGAGAAGTCCACGGTCCGCGACGGCTACCCCACCAAGATCGTCACGGGGAACATGGCCGAAATGAGGGAGATGCACAGCACCTCCGGGACCACCGGCAAGCCCGTCCTCATCTTCGCCAACGAGAACGATATCAACCTGTGGGCCGACCGAAACGCCCGTGAACTCTGGATGACTGGTGTTCGCCCCGGCGACATCTTCCTGAACTCCTTCGGATACGGCCTGCCCACCGGCGGGTTCGGTTTCCATTACGGAGCCCAGCGCATGGGCGCCTGCCCCATCCCCCTTTCCGGCGGCCAGTCCGACCGGATGGTGGACATCCTGGTGGACCTGCCCGTCAAGGCTTTCTGCGCCACCCCATCCTTCGCTCTTTACGTGGGACAAAAGGCCCAGGAGAAAGGGTTCGACCTTGCCAAGGATTCCACCTGCAAGATCAGCCTTCACGGAGCCGAGCCTTGGCCGTGGGCAACCCGTGTCAAGATCGAGGAACTTTTCGGCACCAAGGCCTATGACGAGTTCGGCATGACGGAGTTTCTCGGCCCGGGCATGACCTGTGAGTGCAAGGCCAGGAAAGAGAAAATGCCCCAGAAGATGCACGCCTGGGCGGATCACCTCCTTGCCGAGTGCATCAACCCGAGCACGGGTGAGCCGGTGGCCGACGGTGAAGATGGCGAGATAGTGTGGACCAACCTGGTCAACACCGGCACTCCCCTCATCCGCTACCGCAGCCGGGATCTTGCCTCCCTGACCTGGAAGCCCTGCCCCTGTGGACGGACCCATCCCCGGATGGCTGCCATCAAGGGCCGCTCCGACGACGCGGTCTCCATCTCCGGCCTTATCGTTTTCCCGAGCCAGGTGGAAGAGGCCCTGACGCCCTTCCCCGAGATGGGCGCCAATTTCCGCATGCTCATCGAGACCGACAGCAGGGGCATGGACAAGTGGACCCTTAAGATCGAGCTCAAGGACAAGGCTTACCTGAGCGACGCCGCCCTGGTGGAGAGGCTCAAGAACGAGATGAAAATTGCCGTCAAGGGCGTCACCGACGTCAACCCGAAAGTTATGGAACTCATCGGGCCAGACGAGCTTCCGAGGGCCACATCCGGTGAGGGCAAGACCGCCAGCGCCCGCGTCGACGACAGGCGCAAGAAGTAGAACTGAACGCTGTTTTCCATTCGTCCGGAGGGTTTTTCCCTCCGGGCGAACTGCACACAAACCAAACTGAATAGGGAAGGAGGTGTTAGAATGGAGCAGCACAAGCGCATGCGGGCTCGGATCTCGGAAGAGGATCGCAGATTCTCCGAGAGCGTCCAGCCTACCGAGTCGTTTGAAACCTGGCAGAAGGTCATCTCCGCAACGTGGGACATGACAATCGTGGCCGTGGCCTACAACGACATGCGGATCCCTCTGAAGAGGGTGCCCGAGACTCTTGAGGTCCTGGAAAAGGAGATCGGAAAGGTCAGCGACGAGGTGACGCTCAACGTCATCGAGGAAGAGATCAAGACCGGTATCCGGCATTTTTCAGATATCCTTGAAGGAGCCAGGGACAGCCGCGAGGGGATGGACAAGATCCTCCGCGCGACCTGGAACCGCAGGGTCCAGCTCAAGAGCTAAACGGCGTTATCAGCCAAGATTCGGATGAAAGGAGAACAGGTTATGGCAGAGGTGACTATCCCCACTTTTATGAGGGGAAAAGACAAGATCATGTCCCTCTCGGATGCGGTGAAGACCTTTATAAAACCAGGCACATGCATCTGCCCGGGCGGCTTCAGCTACACCAAGAAGCCCTTCGCCCTGGCCCGAGAGGTTATCCGCCAGAATATCGGCGATCTATTCGCTACGATGAACGGCGGAGCATCGATCGTTGATTTCTGGGCTGGTGCGGGTCTGGTGAAGCTGCTGGACACGACGTATATCGGCCTTGAGGGCATTCAGCCGGTGGCGTACAACATCCGTCGCTCCATCCAGGACGGGACCATCGATGTGGAAGACTATTCGAACTATGGTTACGGTCTCAGGACGGTCGCGGGCCGGTACGGCTGGCCTTTCGCGCCCCTGATGTCCGAGTTCGGAACCAGTCTTTGTGAGCATGACACGTTCAAGAAGATGGGCCTGCGCGGCAAGAAAGCCGACGGGTCATGGATCCATCCCTCCGTTGCCCCGGAGCGAATGGCGGTCGTAGAGGATCCCTTCGACGGATGGGGACTGCGGCCACATGCCTTTAAGGGCGGCGACGGTACTTCCAACAAGACCAACGCCCTGGAGCAGGTTCGCGAATCCACCGCCTACACAGGCAAAAAGGGTGTCAAAGTCATCCTGGTTCCGCCCATCCTTCCCGAGGTGACCATTGTTCTGGCCCAGAGGGTCGGAGAGAGGGGCACTACGCGGATCGAAGGCATCCTGGGTCCTGACGCAGAACAGGCTATTGCGGCAAAGAACTGCATCGTCCAGTGTGAGAAGATCGTCAGCGAGGAGGAGCTCAGGGCTCAGCCGTACTCCAATACCATTTCGATGATGTTTATTGACGCCATCGTGGAAGTGCCCTTCGGCGGTTTCCCCGGTCAGGTATCTTATTATTATGACTATGACTGGGACTTCTGGCGGAACTGGGCACAGCTGAACAGGAAGCCCAAGGATGAGGTCAAAAAATTCATGTTCGATTGGGTTATGGAGGACGAGTGGTCCTTCCTGACCAAGCGCCCGGGTGATGGGTATCCCACGATCACCGGAACCAAGGGTCTCCAGAGGCTCTTCGAGCTGCGTGCCGATGCCATGTACGGCTACAAGCCCGGCCTGGCCAGGCCCCTGTAAGGTTGCGGCTTAATCCTGATTGCCTGAATGAGGAGGTAGAAATGTCAGTTATCAGACAGAGCGATCCCAAACTCTGGACTCATGTCGATGACAATGAATATGAGGCCTACTGCAAGGAGAAGGGGATCGATCCAGAGAAATATACGACGATGGAGCTGTTGACCATAGCGGCTGCCCGGCAGACTTACGACTATTCGTTCATCTTCGCCGGCACCGGGCTGCCCATGATCGGATGCATGATGGCCCAGCACACCTATGCGCCCCATGGCATGATCATCATGGAGGCCGGAATCCTCGATCCCAAGCTTCTCGAGGTTCCCATCTCCGTGTCCGAAGCACGGGGAGGCTATATGGCCGGCGGCCTGTCGAACATGGCCGATACTTTCGGCACCTACGCCCAGCGCGGTTTCTGCACCTTCGGGATGCTGGGCGGAGCCGAGTGCGACAAGTACGGGAACCTGAACTCCACCGCCATGGGCGGCTACTATTCCAAGAGTGCCCGTGACGACGGCAAGACCGGTCCCGCGGTGCGCTTTGCCGGTTCCGGCGGCGCCAACAACATCGCCTCCTACGCCGACATGGGTCTTGCCATGATGGTCCAGGAGAAGAGGCGCTTCCCCGAGGTGAACGAGTACGTCACCTCGATCACGGGATCCCGCGGTCCCATAGGCACAGCAGAAGACCGCTGGCATATGGGCCTGTTCCGGGGAAGCGGAACCACCATCGTGTCCGACCTGTGTATCTTCCGCAGTAGCCCCGAGACGGGCGAGCTCGAGATGTCCGAGATCTATCCCGGTGTCGACGAGAAGCTTGTCAAGGAGAACGTCAGCTGGGAGCTGAAGACCGCCAAGGACTTCAAGCCCTTCGATACGCCCGCGCACGAGGAAATCAAGATCGCGCGGATGGTCTGTGACCCGAACAGAATCTATCTTGGCCGGAAGACCAAGAGAGATCTTGCCGCCGAGAAGTAGGAACAACCGGGTGGAGAGGGGCTTAAGCGCCCCTCTCCGCCTGCCTTTCTCCACCCTGGGAACAGCAGTGCCGTACCACGGGAGGAGCGGATGTAAATTCTCAACTTTATCAAATGGTATAGCAAAAATGAGATCACAGAAGGGGGAGGCGCACTTAGATGTTAGACGATTTCAACTTTAAGATTCTGGAATTTGAAAGAAAACTCGCCCTTGAGGAGATCCAGGAAAAGATGAAGACCCTGGAAGCTTACCCGGGGACCTACACGCCTCTCGGAGAGAGGGGCGGACGGTGGACGCCGGAAAGCTGGGAACTTCCCACCCTGTATTTTTCCTCCGATGGAAAGACCCTGGAAGTTGTCGTCAAAGATATGGATATCGGTGACGTGGAGAATTTTCTTTGCGATCTCGCGCAGTCACTGGGATGCAAGATCCTTGGAGAATACCTGGAATACTATTAAAGCGAATTCAAGTTTTCAAAATCCAAATTGCGGAATGAGGAAGCAAATCCTTCTTTGGAATCTGGAATCTGAAATCTAAACCAGCCCGGGGGGCCAACGACCATGAAAGACAGATTCACAGACAACCCTGCAGCACACGATTACTGGACGAAGGGAAACCAACTCTTCGATGAGAAAAAGATCACTCCGGCCATCGAGTATTACAAGAAGGCCCTCAGGAAGGACAAGAAGTTCGCCGAGGCCCACAACAACATGGGTACAGCCTACTTCGAGATGAAGGACTACCGGAACGCGCAAGAGTGTTTCAAACAGGCGGTTCTGATAAAGCCCGACTTTGTCGAGGCGCTGCTCAATCTCGGGTCCGCTTACCTGTTCGACGAGCAACCGGTACGGGGCCTGGAGGTCCTGACGAAGAAACCGAGGCTTCAGGATGCGGCCATGGCTTATGAACAGGTCATCCACCTCAGGCCCGAGCTGCCCGAAGCCTACATGCATCTGGGCCTCGTTTACGAGCAGATGCACCGGACTGACGATGCCCTTAAAACTTACAGGCGCTTCAAGGAACTGTGGGATGGTACCGGCCGCTATCTGCACGCTGTTCAGGAGAGGATCGACAGGCTCGAGATGGGACGCAGGTCGGGTATCAGCGAGTCGGTCAGGATGAAGAAGACGGCGGATTGAGAATAATGAGAAGATATCCTTAGGTTCCCAGCAATGGGAAAGGGGGTGCCCCTCTGGTTTGCCCCCCCTCCTGGAGGGGCATCCCCGTTTTTTTCTTTCTTTATTGACAGGGTCGCAAAAAGTCCAATCCGGGACTTTTTGCTCAACGGAAAGGGAAAAGCGTCGTTTTCCCTTTCCTCACAAATCAATGACTTACGGTGCGGGTCATTGATTTGGGCACCCCGCGCGGGGTGCGTTGATGGACTTTTTGCGAGTCTATCTTTATTGGGTGCGTACGGTCCAAATCGATTCGAGGTCTTGAACCGGGATGATCAAGAGAAATAAAAGCGATTACATCATTCACTCGGTGGACCACGCCTTCGATGTCCTGGAGGCTTTCAGGGCGGACGAACCTGAGCTGGGTGTGACCCAGCTCGCCAAGACGCTCAACCTGCACAAGAACAACGTGTTTCGCATTCTGGCCACACTGGAAGGCCGCGGGTACGTGGAACAGAATCCGCGCACCGGGAACTATCGCCTCGGGCTCAAGGCTTTCGAAGCCGGACAGGCCTACCTGAGGCACACCAGCCTTCTCTCTGTATCCCACCCCCAGATGGAAGCTCTCACC
The DNA here is from genome assembly GCA_029210545.1 of bacterium. Lineage (NCBI taxonomy): Bacteria > bacterium. The sequence goes on along the minus strand of JARGFV010000026.1, from coordinate 4,943 downwards.
GCACAGCTCAGAGAGAACACCTACCTTTCGGTTTTGCGGGGGACTCACGTCTTTTACCTGGACGAGATCGTCGCCGACCAGACGATCCAGGTGATATCGCGCCTCGGAACCAGCGTTTCACCGCACTGTACCGCCACCGGAAAGATCTTTTTGGCCTTTATCGGCGAAGCTGTTTCCGATGAGCTTATCAAGAGCATGGTGCTGCAGAAGTTGACCCCCAATACCATCACCGATAAACGTAAACTCAAGGCAGCGACCAGGGATGTCGCCCGGAACGGTTTTGCCGTTGACAACGAGGAATGGAACGAGGGTCTCAAGTGTGTTGCGGCTCCCATCCTCGATTATTACGGAAAGATCCAGGGCGCCCTGTCGGTCAGCGGCCCGTCCGACAGGCTTCCCGAACAGCGTGTTGAAGGGGAGATCGTCCCCGCCGTCATGGAATGTGCCGTTGAGATCTCCCGGAAGTTGGGCCATCTCATCGACCGGACCGTGGAATGAAACCAGTTTCAAAACACTGTTTCTTTTTATAATTCCGGAAGTTTATTGCCGGCAGACGTAACCTGTTGTTTCAGACGGGTTTTGTAACTCGGGAATTTGTGCCGGTATCTCGGGAAGTGAATTCCGGAGTCCTTGACTTATCACCCCCCCATCAATACAATCCCGTTTTATTCATCGGTTGTGATGGATCTGAAAAAATGTCTGACTGGGAGCGCTGCGGGCGTCCCGGGCTGTCAGGTCATGCCCGAACAGGATGGACGCGAAGCGTGCATTCTGCGGGACGGAGGAGTAGATGACCCAGACCAAGAGGAAAAAAACCGATTACATAATACAGTCGGTTGATCATGCCCTGGATGTCCTGGAAGCGTTCCACGGAGAAGAGGATGAACTCGGGATCACCGAACTGTCCAGGCGCCTCAATCTCCACAAGAACAACATCTTCCGCATCCTGGCGACCCTTGAGAATCGAGGCTATATAGAGCAGAACAGGGTTACCGACAACTACCGTCTGGGGCTTGGAGCCCTGGAAATGGGGCAAACCTACATCCGGCACACGGGCCTGCTGAGGGTGGCCCGCCCGTTGATGGAGGAGCTGAACCACAAGATCAACGAGAACGTTTACATCGGTATCCTCAAGGAAAATTACGCCTTTTACCTCGACGTTGTCGAGTCCACCCACACGGTCCGGGTTCTCTCAAGGGTGGGATGCAGGGTGCCCACCTATTGCAGCGCCATGGGAAAGGCACAGCTTGCCTTCGAGAACCCCGAGACGATCGCCGAGGTCCTGGGGAAAAAAGAACTCAAAAAGTTCACTCCCAAAACCATTTCGGACCGCGACAAGATGCTCGAGCACCTTGCCCTGGTCAAGGAACTGGGATACGCCATTGACGAGGAGGAGTGGGACGAGGGTGTCCGGTGTGTCGGAGCTCCGATTCACGACTATACGAGGAAAGTTGTCGGGGCCGTGTCCATCTCCGCCCCATCAGTCCGCATGTCCACGGACCAGTTGAAGAAGGAGTACGTTCCCCTGATCCTCAAGGCCTGCGGGGAGATCTCCGAAAAACTGGGGTACAAGTCATAAGGGAGCCACCGGGCTCCCAGTGTCTAGGAGCCTGTCGGAGAACCTCCCTTTTTCTTAGCAGGGAGGGCACAGGCTCCTAGGGACAAATAGCGCGAAGAGCAAAGCACGAAGCGCGAAGAAAGGCCCTTCTTCGCTCAGCGTTCTTCGAACTTCGCTCCAAGCGACCAATTATTACGGAGCTAGAGTATGATCGACAAAATGCGGATCAAGGCGTCAGGAGCCGTCCTGGTAATCGTGGATGTCCAGGAGCGCCTGGCCAAGGTCATGGACCGGCGTGAACAGGTCGAAGGAGCGATCGGCGTCCTGATCCGGGTTGCCCGGCTCCACGATATCCCCGTTGTTCTGACCCAGCAGTACACCAGGGGCCTTGGCCCCACGGTGAAATCCCTCGCCGGGCAGCTGGAGGGGGTCGAACACGTCGAGAAGATCATCTTCTCCTGCTGCGGTGAGGAGCCGTTCAACAAGGCCCTCGACGGCCTCGGCAGGAAAAAAGTGATCCTCACCGGTATGGAGGCTCACATCTGCGTGTATCAGACAGCCCTGGATCTCATCGACTCGGGATACTCCCTTCATGTACCATGGGATGCCGTCTGTTCAAGGTCCGACGGCAACCGCGACGCCGCACTGAGATCCATGGAACGGGCCGGTGCCGTCATAACCTCTTCGGAAACCGTCGCTTTCCAGATCCTGGGGAAGGCAGGCACTCCTGAGTTCAAGGAGATCTCGGCGCTCTTACGATAACCCTCTTCCATGAAATCTTCTCTCACTGTCGACAGACCCGGTACCGAGGTCCTTTTTTCCGGGAACGAAGCCATAGCGCGTGGATGTGTTGAGGCCGGTGTTTCCTTTGTCACCGGTTATCCCGGAACTCCCACCACACCGGTCATCGAACTTCTCAGGTCAGCCGGTAGCGAGATCGGCGCCCGCTGGTCCGTCAACGAAAAGGTGGCCATGGACATCGCCGCCGGACATTCCTGGGCGGGACTGAGAACCCTTGTCACCATGAAGATGTCGGGCCTCAACGTGGCATCCGACACGGTCCTGTCCGTGGCCGCCTCCGGAACAGTCGGGGGGCTTGTGATCTACGTTGGCGACGACCCCGGCGTCTATTACGGTATGGTCGAGCAGGATTCCCGCTACTATGCCCTGCTGTCCTCCGCGCCCATGCTGGTTCCCGCCAACCCCCAGGAGATGCTCGATTTCACCCGCTACGCATTCGAGCTATCCGAGTCCATCGGCGGGCCGGTCTTCCTGCGGAGCACCACCGTCCTGTCCTACACCTACGGCAAGGTGACCCTGGGAGAGATCAGGAGGATGCGGCAGAAAGCTTTCTTCACCTTCGACATCGACAAGTTCACCAAGGCCGGTTCGGCCCGGTGCCAGAGACAGCACAAGGAAGCCATTGAGAGGGTCGATCGGGCAGGCAGTCAGGCCGATCACCTGAACCTGCTCACCGAGACCGGGAGCAGGACCGGCGTTATCGCTTCTTCACTTTCCTGGGATTACCTGATGGAGGTCCTGGAAAAAAACAATCTTGACCTGACCCGTCTCAAGGTCGCCACAGCCCACCCGGTTCCCCGGGAAAAGATCAGGAAGATCCTCGGGAGCACCGACAAGGTCCTGGTCCTCGAGGAGCTCGATCCCCTCATCGAAGGCGCGGTCAGGGCCGAGAGCAGCATGATGGAAAAGCCGCCAGTGGTCTACGGCAAGGAGGACGGGCTCGTCCCGCGCGTAGGAGACCTTTCCCCGGACCAGGTCAGGGAGTACCTTGGCCACGTTCTGGGAAAGAAGGTCGAGGCGTGTGCCGGGATCGGCGCCGTGGCTCTCGCCGAGCCCCTTAAGGTCCAGCGGCTTCTCACCTTCTGCGCCGGATGCCCCCACCGCAGCTCCTATTACGCCCTTGTCAAAGCCATGAGGGAACTGGGGAAGGACCCGGCCCGGACAGTGGTCACCGGGGACATCGGCTGCACCATCCTGGGGATCAACGAGCCTTTTTCCATCTGCTGGACCGAGGTTTCAATGGGCAACAGCATCGGGCTGGCGGAAGGGTTCCTCGACGCGGGGATGCACAGGCCTGTGGTGGCGACACTCGGCGACGGGACCTTCTACCATTCGGGGATCCCTCCCATCGTCAACGCCGTCGCCACAGGGCAGGACATGCCGATCATCGTTCTGGACAACAATTGGGCGGCCATGACCGGATACCAGGAGACCCCCGGGACGGTGGGTGGTGACGAGATCCGTGTTCCCATCGAAAAGATAGCCCGGGGATTGGGAGTGCGCTCTGTAAGGGTGGTCAAACCGTACCGCACAAGGAAGGCGGTCAGGGCCTTTAAAAAGGTTCTCACCGGCAGTGGGGTCAACGTGCTGGTCCTGAGGGGACCCTGTGTCGCCCGACAGCCCAGGAGCTGGGACCGCGCGGTCAAGGTCAGCGACAGGAAATGTCCCGGTTTTGACCGTTGCGAACGGACCTGCGTTGAAGCCCTGGCCTGTCCGGCCATCGTTCGGGAAGGCGACAAGGTGCGCATTGACAACGAGGTCTGCCAGAGCTGCGGCCTTTGCGTCAGCTACTGCCCCAAAGGCGCCATCAGGTCAAACTTTTTCAGGATGAGGAGACGGAAGGTTGGAATTTAACGTCGTCGCGGCCGGCATCGGCGGGCAGGGGATCGTCCTGTTTTCGGAGATCCTGGCCAAGGCCATGCTCACAGACGGGCTCAACCCCAGTTTCTACGTCCACTCGGGCCTCGCCCAGCTGGGGGGGTCCGTGCGCAGCCACATCCGGGCCGGCGAACGGATCTGCCCCAAGATCAGTCACGGATGCGCCGACGCCATCCTTTCCCTGGAACTTTCCGAGATCCTCCACGCCGTACCGTACCTCAAGAGGGACGGCAGGGTGCTTGTCAGCGATGTTACGAGGATGCCCTACCACACCACGATGAACCCGTCCCTTTACCCCACCGTCGACATGGTGCGGGAGGTGTTCACCCGGTCCGGTATCGATCCGGCTATCGTCCCTGCCGGTCAGATCGCACGGGGCGTGGGCCATTGCCAGACGGTGAACATGGTCATGCTGGGGGCCCTGGTGGCCACCACAGGGATCGTGGACACGGAGACGGCGGTGAAGACCATCCGGTGCATTATCAATGGGGGGGAGGATATTAACGTCGAGGCGTTCTGGAAGGGGTATGAGTTCATAAAAGGACAAGACTACGTCTAGCCCTTTTATGAAGAGTCCAAGGTCCAAAGTCCAAGGTCCAAAGTTGATGACTTCGCAAAAAGTCATCAACGCGCCCCGCGCGGGGCGCCCAAATCAATGACTCACCCCGTAAGTCATTGATTTGTAAGGAAAGGGAAAACCACGCTT
>JARGFV010000025.1 GCA_029210545.1 bacterium | reverse complement strand
AGGAAAGGGAAAACGACGCTTTTCCCTTTCCGTGGAGCGAAAAGTCCCGGATTGGACTTTTTGCGACCCTGTCAAGAATGAATGGAGAAAACAGTCTCTGCGGCAGCTTGAGTCTTGCTGAAAGGGGTGCATGGGGTTATAAAAAGGAAAGCTATGAACACCATCCCTGACAACTATCGAGCTGTCCTCACTGCCGAGCAGATCGAGATGAGGGTGCAGGAAATGGCTGCACAGATCAGCCGGGACCTTTTAGGGGAAACCCCGGTGATCGTGGGTGTCCTCAAGGGAGCATTCATTTTTATGGCCGATCTCGTAAGGGCCATGAAAGTGCCGGCAGAGATCGATTTTGCCCAGATATCCAGCTACGGGGACGAGACCGAGTCCTCGGGCAGGATCAAGGTCATGAAGGACATCTCCACGCCCATCGCCGGCAGGCACGTCATCGTGGTGGAGGACATCATCGACACCGGCCGAACCCTTCACCATTACCTCAACGAACTGCGTCAGCGGGGCCCCGCCTCCCTGCGTCTTGCCGCTTTGATCAACAAAACTGAACGCCAGGAGTACACCCCAAAAGTGGACTACCTCGGCTTCACCATCCCCAACGGCTTCCTGGTTGGCTACGGCCTGGACCACGCCGGCATGTGGAGGGATCTGCCGGGGGTTTACGAGGTCATTGACGTATGAGCGTCAATAACTTCTTTAACCAGCGCTAAGTACTAAGTAGGGAATAGGGAAACCAGACGTGCGAGGTTGAAGGTTTCCTTCCACTTTCCACTTTCCCTACCCCAGAGGCCGTATATTATCCGGCTCATCGTTTGCCGGCGAGTTCACGGCCCTGGATACCTCCCACGCTTCCATTTCCGAAGCAGGGTAGGGGCCGAGGAGAGGTGCCAGAGCATCCGGATCGTGCTGGTCCGGGTCGAGCCACGTTTTCCTTTTTCCAGGCTCAATGATGGCCGGCATGCGGTCGTGGATGGGGGCGAGAAGTGTATTGGGCCCGGTGGTCACGATGGTGCAGGTGCGTATGAGCTCTCCATCCGGTGAGGTCAAGTCGGAATAAAGGCCCGCAAAGCCCATGGGCGATCCACCCTTCATGTGTATGTAGACCGGGACCTTTCCCGTTTCCGTCTTTTTCCACTCGTAGAAACCGTCGGCCACTACCAGGCAGCGGTGCTTCCGGAACAGTCCCTTGAAGCTTGGCTTTTCCGCCAGGGTTTCGGCCCGGGCGTTGATCATACGGCTGCCGATGGCCATGTCCTTCGCCCATGGGAGGATAAGGCCCCACCGGCAGGAGATCAGCCGGTTGCCGCCCTCGTTGACAACCACGGGAACTGTCTGGGTGGGGGTGATATTGTATGAGGGAGATATGGAGGCGTCCTCCCCGAATTTCAACCCGAACTCCTTCTGGAGGATCGGGAACAAACTGAATTGAACGAATCGGCCGCACACAGTGAAACCTCCGGTTTCAGTGTCTAGACGCATTTTTCAGTGAGGAGTTTTTTCTCCTCCTCGCTGGGAAGAATCCCGAACAGCTGCCCTTCAATGACATCTTCCCCATGCTGGTTGGTGAACAGGGCCGTGCACTTGACCCGGTTCCTTTCGTCCATCTCGTCGATAGTCAGGGTGCAGGTGATGGTGTCGCCGCAGTAGACCGGGCGCCGGAAATGGAAGTTCATCCCCGAGGCCAGCATTCCCAGTTCACCGCCGATCTCTGTGACCAGGCTGCCCACGTGAAGCCCGTGGCAAATGAGGCCTGTAAACCCCTTCCCCTCGGCGTACCCTTCATTGAAGTGGATCGGGTTGTGGTCGTGGGAAACACCGGTGAAAAGGTGCATGTCGTCCTCGATAAAGGTCCTTCGCACTGTGAAACAGTCTCCGGCTTCAACGCCTGCCAGCATTCGTTTCCGGATCTCGGACATGGGTCGGGTCATGGGATTCTCCAGTAGCCAGTAGTCAGTAGCCAGTAGCCAGAGAAAATCGAAGATCATTTTCCAGACTTTTCCCTGGATTTATTACTGACATCTGAATAACATTATAGTTTCGCCTCCAGCTCTTGTCTGAATCTTTCCACATCTTCCTTCACGCCGTCGAGAATCTCGTCCTTTCGGTGGAAGTCCATGAGCTGGATGTTAATGAGATCGGGCCGGACGAGGATGTCGGGTTTTGATGTGCTCATCTTGCAGCGTACGATAGAGGCCTGCATGGTCTGGAAGGTGGAAAAAACGTTCTCCAGCATGGAGGGTGTGGGATCGTGTTCGTCAGGCACCTTCTCGCCGGAAACGTCGATGGCGATGAGGATGTCGCACTCGTCCCGGATGATGTCGTAGGGCAGGGGGTTGACGGCGCCTCCGTCGGTGAACACGCGTCCCCCGAGTTCCACCGGTTCGAGGACCACGGGAATGGAAATGCTGGCCCGGATGGCGGTGACCAGGTCTCCGGAGTCGAAGATTTCCTCCACGCGGTTCCAGAAATCGGTGGCGACGATCTTCAAGGGGATCTCCAGATCCTCGAAGGTCTTTGCGGGAAGGTGGTTTGTAAGGAATGCCTCCACTTTTTTGCCCTTCAGGAGACCGGAGTTGCTGAGCCCGGCCGGATCGGCCATGCTCCCCATCTTGCGGATCCCCATCCCGTCGAAGATCCTTTCGATGCGCCTTCCCGTCAGCCCCGATGCGTAAAAGGCCCCGATGGCGGCCCCGATGGAGGTCCCGGCAATGATGGAAGGCTGGATCCCCATCTCGTCCAGGGCTTCCAGGAAGGCGATATGGGACAACCCCTTCGCGCCCCCGCTGCCCAGGGCCAACCCGACGCGCGGAGCGCGTTGCCGCTTCGCCTGTCGAGTATTGCGTTTCGGGTTTTTGGTAAATTTAAACATGAGTCACAATTCCCGAATCTTGTCCTTTACCGCCGGCCATTGAGCTGATCCTCTGCTTTCGGGGAGGCTGATACCAAGGGGTTTTCCTGGCTCCTGACTCCTGGCTCCTGCTTTTTAAAATGTTCCCGCTCCGAACCTCTCCTGGATCCTGTACAGTCCCTCTTTGAGCATCAGTTTCAACCCCTTCTCTTCCCAGGCCTGGTAAGGGAGGGTGTGGTTCAGGCCGTCGCTGTTGGACCAGATGGTGTCGAAGTACGAGTTAAAGGCCTCCGTTATTCCAGGGGCGTTCCTGACAACCAGGTTCGCTTCGAGGTTGAGGTCATCGATGTTGCGCCTTGTCCAGTTGGCCGACCCGGTGATGAAAGCAGTGTCCCCCGGGTTCTGATGCACGATGGACATGGCCTTGGTGTGGAACTGTTCCCCGTGGGTGTCGGCCCACCTGACCTGGATGTCGTGATCCCGGGCCAGTTTCATCAGGCGCGCCGCTACGGGACGGTTTGGGATCCCCACCTTTTTCATTCCGAAGGCATCCCGGTTGGCGTCCAGGACAAGCTTCACGGTGGCGCCCCGTTTTGCGGCTGCCGCGATGGCGTCCACCACGGCTCTCTGGGAGAGGTAGAACATTGCGATTCGGATCTCGCTTTTGTCGCCCGCCTCCCCGAGGAGGTCGACGATCCCGTCAGCGATGGCCCCTTCCGTAAGGAACTGCAAGGTAGCCGGGCCGGAGTACGTCGTGTCCCTCTCAAGGAGCCGGAGAGCCTTCTTTTCCATGGAGTCGGCCTTGAACCTGGCGGAGTTGGTGGCGCCAACGATGACGTTGGCTTTCCTTTCCGTGCTCCAGCGCAGGATGTCGAGCTCTGACCTGAGAGCCTCGTAAGCCGATCTGCCCTTCACAGCGAGGGCCATGTTTGAGTGGGCGGAACTCCCGTCGGCGGGGTTCAGGCTTCCCACGAGCATTTCGAGACCGTGATCGGTAGACCCCGTAATGACCACCTTTCGATGGTTAGCCTTGAAAAGGAGCATAAGTCCGAACTGGAAAGTCGAGATGTCCGCACCACCGCGCAGGAACGGGTTGCTTAGACGTGGCCGTCCGGCCCAGCCGCCAAGAGCACGGCTGTTCAGGGCTTTTTCCAGTTGCCGCCAGTACGGGGAGTATACGAGGTTGGAGTCGGGGAGCCGGTCCAGGTCAGTGAACACGATCGGGATCCCCGCCTTTGCCATATCCTTGAAAAACTCAGGCTCGTGTCCGCCGTAGATCCGGTTGATGGGGTCGGTGAGGACAATGATATCGATGCCCCTGGCAGCCCGCTTTTTCCTGATGAGGGCCTTGGCCAGTTCGGTAGAAAGCTGCCGGTGTTCCTCGGGTATGCTGCCCTGCCATGGGTTCCAGAGGAAAAGGTCCACGTAAACGAACTGGTCGGCCCTGTCGATCATGGCCAGGACCTGGTCGAAGATCTCCTGGTCGATGACCCTTTGCTCCATGCTCTCATCCCACGCCGTATCGTCGATGAGAAGGCGTATCGCTTCCGGATCGGCGGGCACAGGTTCCATCGAAATGCGAGTCCCCGGAGGAAGGGGAACCGCCGTATGAAGAAGAGGAGGCACGAGCAGGACGACGACCGCGACGGTTAACGCCGCGGCCGTGACAATGAAGATCTTTTTCCGGGTGAGTTTCGGCAGCTTCATGATCACAGTTTCACCAGAGCGGGGCGATTCTGTCAATTGGAACAATCAGAACGAAGCGCAAAGCGCGATGTGCGAAGCGAGATCTTATCTTCGATCTTTGTACTTTGTACTTCGCGCCTGACCGGATACCCGGTCAGCCCTTTATGACCTTCCCATCTTCGCCGACGAAATCCAGGCTCACCGAGTTGATGCAGTAGCGAAGCCCCGTTGGTTGGGGGCCATCCTCGAAAATGTGGCCCTGGTGACCGCCGCATCGGTGGCAGTGGACTTCAGTGCGGCGCGTAAAGAAACTGTTGTCCTCCTCGGTGGCGACGTTCTCTTTGGCGATGGGCTGCCAGAAGCTCGGCCAGCCGGTACCTGAATCGAACTTGTGCTCGGAGGAAAAAAGATCGAGCCCGCATCCCGCACACCTGTATATGCCGGGTTTCTTGTTGTCGTGAAGGGTTCCCGCGAAGGCCCGTTCGGTGCCTTTTTCCCTGAGGACCTTGTATTGCTCCTTTGTAAGGGAGGTTTTCCACTCGTCTTTACTCTTGACAACCTTCTCCATGTTCACATACCCGCCTTCCCTGGCCAGATAGACCCTGATCATGCCCCCATCCGTTTCAGCGTGGGCACGCCTGATAACCAGTCCCAGGGGACCGGTTGCCAGAAGTATTGCCGCTCCCTTGCTCATCAAAAACAGGAAGTCGCGTCTTTTGATCATGAGGCTACCATCCTTTCGGCTTAATATCAGACTGTATTGGTAGACAGTTTAACCACGGGTGGATGAGGGGCAAGGGGAAAAGGCAGGGAGGAGTGAGGAGGGAGGATAGCAGGTGGAAAGGGGATAAATACGTTTGTCATTGCGAGTCCATCAATATTCAGCTCGCGATGACAGGCTCGTTCCCATCCGGCTTTTCGCTGTTGGCGGATAGCCGTCAGATCAAAGCTCTCCTCCCTTGAAAGCAACGCTGATAGGGGGTACTCTCAATTCATAAATCTGCGCATATCGAATGACAGCATGGAAAAGGGGGCTCGCCATGAGTCAATTTACAGAGAACCTGACCCGGGGTCAGACGTGGTTGAGGGGGCTGTTCATGCTCCTGTTCGTCATGATCTATGGTGTGACGGAAGTGCTCGTTGCCGCGGTAGTCATACTTCAATTCTTCTTCGTTCTTTTTTCCGGCAGGCAGAACGAACGGCTTCGGTCTTTCGGCCGGTCCCTTTCCACCTTTGTTTACCAGATCATGAGCTACTGGACCTACAACTCGGAGGAAAAGCCGTTCCCGTTCAGCCCGTGGCCGGGCTCAAGCGATGAAGCGTAGCTTCATCGCGAAGAGGAGAAGAGGGGAAGAGGAGAAAATGGGAGAAAGCGCACTCTCCTTTTCCCCTTTTCAACAAGGAGTGCCTAAAACCGTGTTCAGAGGAACGGATAACTCGGAATGAGTCCTAATACGCGTTCACATATCCCGTTATCAGGAGCGGCACTCCTTGTTTTTGTCTGCCTCATCTGGGGCGGCAACATGGTGAGCATCAAGTTCAGCAACGCCGGGGTCCCGCCCATGGTGGCGGCGACAGTGCGTTCCGTCGTGGCGGCCGGATGCCTGTGGTTGTTCAGCCTTTACAAGGGTAAGTCGGTATGGATGCGGGGGGTCGACTTCAGGCACGGTCTCGTTATCGGGATCCTCTTCGGTCTGGATTTTCTGTTTCTCTACTGGGGGACTGCCTTCACCGTGGCATCCAGGGCCATTATCTTTTTATACAGCCACTCCATATGGGCCGCCGTCGGCGCCCATTTCTTCCTCAAGCATGACCGCCTGACACCGGTGAGAACAGGAGGGCTTGTCCTGGCTTTCCTGGGCGTCGTGCTGGTTTTCGGGGTCCGGTCAGAGCACCTCCCGCCAGGCTACTGGATCGGAGACCTGCTGGAAGTCGTGGCGGCTCTCTTCTGGGCGACCACCACCGTCTATATCAAATGGGTCGCGGGAAGACGTCCCATCGACCACTACCAGACGCTGTTCTCCCAGCTCCTGTTCTCCATCCCTGTCCTGGTGGTCGGGTGGCTTTTACTGGATCTTGGTAAGCCCATTGTCCTCAATGGAATAGTGCTCAGCGCCCTTTTCTACCAGGGCGTCATCGTGGCTTTCTTCAGCTACCTGCTCTGGTTCTGGTTGATCCACACCTACGCCGTCAGCCGCCTGGCTGCCTTTATCTTCCTCGCGCCCCTTTTCGGGGTTTTGCTGGGGGGGATCTTCCAGGGGGATCCGCTACCCATACAGCTGTGGGTAGGTCTTGGTCTCGTGGCCGGGGGGATATACCTGGTCAATCGCCCGCAGGCCACGAGACTCACGAGGGGGTGAGGGGGAGCAAGAGCTTTAATTCTCTGTGCTTGCCACGCCGTAGCTTCAGCGAAGGCGGGTCACCGCGTCCAGGGTCCAGGGTCTAGCTGGAACTAGACACCAGACTCCTAGCCACTGCCTTTCCCCGTTAAACTTTCAATCTCCACCCTGATCACCGCCACCCTCTCCAGGTCGCTGTGGCTGAGCTCGTAATCCCTCTCCGAGTACTGGGCCATGAGGATCTTCAGCCCCTCGTCCTTTTCTGCCGGGTCGGTGAGGATGTGAGCTTTGCCGGTGCCGATGACGCTCCTGTAGCTCGCCGACCAGGAGCATGCCTTGACCCCTTCGATGAGCTGGTGGTCGGCCACCACGCAGAAGCAGACCTGCGGGTTCTTTCGAAGGATCCGGATCTTCCTGCCTTCCGGAGCAGAGTGGAAATACAGGGCCTGTTCCACGTATCCGTAATTAAGGGGGACGACGTAAGGTTTGCCGCCGTCCACCATTGCCAGGTGACAGATATCTCCTTTTCGGAGGAGTTCAGCCAGGTCGGCAGCAGATCCTATCTTTTTATCTTTCCGGCGCATGGAGAGATAGTAGCAGAAGCAAGGAGCCACTATCCAGTAGCCAGTAGCCGGAAAAGAACCATCTGAACGCAGAGTGCGCAGAGGGACGCGAAGAAAATACAAAAGGGTACGGCGGGCAATCCGCCTGCTCTGCCTAAAAGCGTTATTCCTTTAAGCTGTTTGCTGTCACCGGTCTGCTGCTTTATGGTATCTTTTACGAAACTCCCAAAAACGTTCCAGGAGGTCTATCCATGAAAAAGCATACCCTGTTCCTGCTGACGGCCGCTCTTCTTCTCGGCACTGTCCAGTGCTCCTCCGGGGGGTTCCTGGACAATGTCCTCGAAGAGGCGACCAAACAGTCCAGCAAGACCAGCGAGGAGGACACCTTCGTGGCCGGTCTCAGGGAAGCCCTCGATATCGGGACCAGAAAGGCCGTGGAAAAGGTCTCGGTGACCGATGGTTACTTCCACAACCTTGATATCAGGATCCCTGTGCCTGAAAAGCTCGAGAAAGCCGAGGAGCTCCTGCGCAAGGTGGGGATGGACGACCGGGTGGACGAGTTCATCCTGAGCATGAACCGGGCCGCGGAAACGGCAGCTCCCCAGGCTGTGGATATCTTCGTGGGCGCTATCAGGGATATGAGCGTGGTGGACGCCTACGGCATCGTGAAGGGGGAGGAGACGGCAGCAACGGACTATTTTAAAAGCAATACTTCCAGCGAACTTTACGGCCTTTTCAGGCCCGTGGTCACCGAATCCATGGCCAAGGTCGGAGCTGTCCGCAGCTACAAGAGGATGATGGACAAGTACAACTCCCTGCCCCTGGTCAGAAAGGTGGAGGTGGACCTGGAGGATTACGTCACCGACATGGCGCTAAACGGCCTGTTCTTCATGGTGGCCGAAGAGGAGAAGAAGATCAGGAAAGACCCGGCGGCCAGGGTAACGGAGCTGCTGCAGAAAGTGTTCGGGAAATAATAAATTGCGCGCAATTTATTATGGGGAAGACCAGAAGCGGATTTAACGCAAAGTACGCGAAGTTTCGCAAAGGAAGGCGAAAGCCAGGGGGGGGAACTCAGGCGTGTGCCATAATGGCTCCGAGAGCTGATCCACCACAGAGAAGGACACGGAGGGGCACAGAGAAGATCTGTTAACCGGGGGGAAACCTTTTTATCAACATCATTCCCGCGAAGGTGGGAATCCAGATCTAAAACGTTAACGCAGATCCTTTCTGTCTTTGCTCTTATGCTTTGAGTCGATTTCCCCTGCGGCCCTCTGGTGGTAAATATTTAAGAAGTTGGGTCACGTGACAGCGCCTGTACCCAGTATCCTTTTTGTTGCTTTTCTTGGCGTTCCTGGCGTGCTTGGCGGTAAATCCCGGCGCTGTGGCGCTAAAAGGCCATTGGTATTAACCGCCCGTTCATCCTGCTTTAGCAGGACTCACTCAAGCACGCGGAGTTCGCCAAGGAAAACCTGAGCAGCTATCTGGTTTAACCCGGTCCTTGTTCTTCTCCGCGTTCTTGGGTGGGTAGGCCTGGGAAAGGCCGCCTCTGCGTTAAGGCTTCAGGTTCTCTACGAGCTGCTGGATTCTGGATACCGGATTCTCAAAACGATGAATAGCATCCCCAAGCTCGACAGTGTTGAAGCGGTGCTCTGGCAGCTCAAAACCATGGAGTCAGCGGAGAATCGTGCGGGTATGGGGCGGTTCGGGATCAGGGTACAAAGAGCGCCCGGTGGATCGCCAACGACGCTTTGAGAGAGCTGGAAAAAAGAGTAAGATGAATATGGAATATGGAATATGGAATTTTGATAATTTGAAGGGGGATAATATGAAAAAGAACATGGGAGTTGTGGATCGTACCGTCAGGACCCTGCTGGCTCTCGGTGTGGGGTACTTTCTCGTCACAGGCAGACTTTCGGGGGTGCTGGGTATCGCACTGGGTGTTATCGCCGTGGTCTTCCTCGTGACCAGCGCCATCGGGTTCTGTCCCCTTTACACGGCCCTGGGCGTATGCACCTGCAAGTGTGACAAGGATACGGGGGGGCAAGCGATGGGCAGTTGATGAAAACAGCGCTTGCCTCGGAGCTAAGTGCTAAGGAATAAGAGCTAAGAAAGGACTTTCGTTGGCTACTGGCTCGAGGCGATCGGCTGTAGACTACATCCTCACCGTCGGGGAGATGGCGATGGATATCGCCGTCTCCATCCTTGTCCTGGTCCTGGTGGGCCGTACCTACGGCCCCGGGGGCTTGGGGATCTACACTTTTCTCCTGTCCGTGTTCGTCATTGTTTCTTTCCTGGCCGAGTTCGGTGTGGACAAGTGGGTGGAAAAGGAGCTGGCAGCCAGCGCCAGGGGTGATGTGCCCAGCTTGCTGGCCGAGGCGAAAGCGGCTGTCCTGGTCGCGGGTGTGCTTGGCGCTCTCGGGACAGTTCTCCTGGGTAGCTGGGCTGCCGGAGCCGATACCGTTGCCCGTGGCACGCTGCCGGGTTTTGCCCTGCTGGCCGTCGCTGTGCCCCTTAAACTCTATTCGGGGTACATGGCTTCGATCCTCCACGGTCGGGGGCAGCATGCGCACGCGGCAAGGGCCGGCCTTGGCAAACGGCTCGTCCTGGTTGTTCTGGTTTTTTTTCTTTCGTCTGCCAGGCTTCGTCCGGAGCTTCTGGTGTCCGTTTTCATCCTTGCCGAGACGTCGTTCATCCTCGCCGCCGGAAGAAAGGTGTTGGCGCCGTCCCTGATCACCGCCCTGGGAAAGCTGGGAAAGGTCACAGCGGTCTTTCGTCGGAGCGCCCGGTACTATTTCACCCAGGAGGGCTTAAGGATCCTCTTTTTCGTGGACTTCTTCGTCCTCGGGTTCTTTGTCTCCGCCGCCCGGGAGGGTGCCTACGCCGAGGCCTCGGTCCTGGCCCGGCTGTTTCTCCTCGTCCCACTGGGAGCCGCACCTCTGTACCGTGTGAAGACCTACAGGACCACCGGAGTCGATGAACCGGGTATCTACCGGGATTGCCGGCGTACAGCTGCCAGGCTGTTCACCGTTCACGCCATAGCGGGTCTGGGCTTCCTCCTGTACTTTCCCCACATCCTGAGGGCCGTGTTCCAGGTCCAGGGGGACGTTCCCGTCTTCTTCAGGGTGTTCTCCCTTCTCCTTCCGGGCCTTCTCATCTTTATCCCAACGGTGGTCGCCGAACCGCTCTTCATCCGTGCCGGTGAAGAGAATGAACTCAACCGCATCGCCATGAAGGTTTTTATCCTCAACGCGTTCCTGAACTTCTACCTGATCCCTTTTGCGGGTGTATTCGGAGCAGCCATGGCCACGACCGTTTCCCTGGCCGTCTATTTCTTTCTCTTTTCCAGGAAGCTCGGAGGAGGGAAGATCCTCTCAATACAGGCCTACCTGCTGGCCGGGGCCATTGTGTACTGCGGGTACCACGTTATGAGTTCTGTACGGTTACGAGCCGTGGCCGTCATTGGCGTCATTGCGGTGACGCTGCCCGTGCTGTTCTGGGTGGTGGGGTTATATGGACAGGGAGAAGGCCCTTCGATCCCGCCAGGGCGGGACTCGGGGCCGGGCAGGGGGGAGGAGGGAGAAGAAGGCGAAAAGAATATTCTCCCATTTCCTGGAGAGGGCGAGAAGGAGAGTGGGGGAGGGGGGGAAGAGAACTGAAGAGGGGGTAAGGTATCTACGTATCAAAGTGTCTACGTATTTACGTTCATACCTACATACCTACACACGTATCCAGGTATCGGAGTATCGGGGAAAAACCTGGAACCTGGAATTTGAAACCTGAAACTCCAATCGGCCACTATTAGCATTTGCTAATAGGGTCGAGTTTTTCCTGATCCTGACGTTTTGCTTTTTCCAGACACCAGACTCTAGACACTTCTTTTACTTGCCTTTGGCAAGTAAAAGCCTGTTAGCCCACTTCCTTGCCGAGCCCACTGCCTTCTTCTTGGGCTTAACACCAGTGATCAGCTCCAGGATATGGTAGGTGGGGGTTCCCTTCCTGTTGAACATGTTGTTGCACCCCATGCACGAGGTGACAATGGTGGCCCCATAAGCTGCCATAGTCACCCGCTTGGTGAACTTCATGGACAGTTCTTCGTCCTGCGTGTTAAGGCTGCCGCCGTAACCGCAGCAGGCCGGGATCTTCTGTTCATCCACCGCCTGCGATATGGATAACCTTTCAAATTGGCTCTTCGAGCTGTTTTGAGTCGAGCGGTCACGCCAACGGCGTGATCCCCCGCCAGACGGAGTAAATCCGTCTGGTTCCACCCCTACCCCAGGATCTTCGCCTTGCGAAGACCCTGGATGATGGACTCCTTGCGAGTCCACCATCATCATGGAATGGCCCAGCACTGCGGTTATCTTCTCCCGGATCCCTTCCACGTGATAGACGGGACACGGGTGATGGAGATAAAGGTCTTCGTCCTCGGGCAGTTCTTTGAGGATGTCCGGTGGCAGAACCTCGATGACGTGGCTGACGTCCACCTGGTCCATGTACCGGGCGAACACCTTCCGGCAGTTGACGCACCCGACGATGACCCTCTCGATGCCGGATTTGGCGAGCCTTTCGACGATCCGTCCGCACGCTTCGGTCACGGGCCCGGTGTCTCCCATCTGGTACAGGGGGTCGTAGCAGCAGTCCAGGATGAGCCCCACCTCCTCTCCCAGCAGCGACTCCAGCAGCTGCCGGGTCGCTTCTGTCGCCTCCGGGCTGGTGCCTGCCAGGGAACAGCCCGGCCAGAAGCCGACCTTCTTGCTGTCGTAGCGCACGAAGGGCGCCTTGTGACTGCGCTCGGCGAAGGAGGCCGCGCCCCTGATGGCCTTTGCAGCTTTCTCCGGGACTCTCTGCTCGGCGATGAGCTTCTGCTTGGTGGCGAACAGGGCTTCGGAGGGCGACAGCTCCAGGGGGCATCTCTTGTCACACCCGGTGCAGTTGGTGCACAGGAAGGCCAGCTGGGGCCTGTTGGCGATGATGTCCTTGGGAGAGCCGTGCTTTTCGAGGAACGGGCACACCGTACCGCACTGGGTGCAGGAAGAGCATTCGGTTATGAAATCGGTGACCGTGTCGGACATAGGGGGAGGTTATAGCAGAATCGGAAGTCAGTAGCCAGAAGCCAGTAGTCAGAAAAGGGGACGCTGGGACACGGAGACACGGTGACGCGGAGAAAGGGACATGACTTATGATTCGGATATTTCGAATCACGAATCACGAATCACCAATCTCGGATTTCGGGCGTTCCTTCCCCCTTGACTCATTACAGTTATTCATTATATTAGATAAGCCTCATATAATTACCCGCAGAGGAGGTTCAACATCCATGAAAAACAGGTTTCTTCTCATCGGCGCCCCTGTCCTCATCATCGGCGCCTTTGTCGGCTTTCTGGCCTTTAACTCCTACCACGCTCCGGGGGATGTCACCGGTGCCCGGTTCGTGAGCCCTGAGACGTTCCGGCAGTGGATCTCCCAGGACAAGGCTCTCATCGTGGACGTCCAGACCTACGACGGGTACCTCAAGATGCACTTCCCCGGTTCCGTGACAACTCATGCCTACCCCGTTGTCACCGGAGATCAGAAAAAGAGAGTCGAGGCGATCATCCCCACCCTGAAGAAGACCAAAAAGCCCATCGTGCTGGTCTGCTTCGGCGGGATAACGGGAGCGCCCAACGCCAGGAATATTCTCGTCGCCAGGGGGATCCCCAACAAACAGCTTTACGTCCTCCAGGGCGGCAGCTGGGGTTTCCCGTGGAAGAACATGATGGTGAGCGGGAACAGGCCCTGAGGGCCAGTAGTCATCCTCCTTCGCCGAGGCTACGGAGGATAGGGGAGCCAGGAGCCAGTAGAAAAGCGTAACCCGGATCTACCTGAGATCGCTTCGTCACGCCAGCGGCGTGACTCGCGATGACAGGCGTGGTTTTTCTCCGCGTCTCCGTATCGCCGCGTCTCCGCGTCTGGTTATTCTAGACCCTTTCCCTCCTCTGTGTTTAAATCCCCCCGTGGACCTCGAAGATCTGAAAAAACAGTGCGACATCACCTTCTTCCGGGCCAGCGGCCCGGGGGGACAGCACAAGAACGTCACCGAGTCGGCCGTGCGCCTGAAGCACCGTCCCACGGGGATCGTGGTCATCGGCCGTCGCGAACGCTCCCAGCACCGGAACATGGAAGACGCCCTCCGGCGGTTGGCGGAAAGGATTGAAGAGAGAAGAAAAGAAGGAAGAAGGAAGAAGAGAGTACCCACCCGCAAATCAAGGGCAGTCAGGGAAAGAGAACTGGAGGCCAAGAAGAAAAGGGGGGGTGTGAAATCGCTCCGCAAGCGAGTGGATGCGGAGTGATTTCATGAAGAGGGGAAGAGGGCACTTCGGCAGGCTCGGGGCAGGGAAAAGGGAAAAGCGAGTCTCAGACACAGACTCGGTCTGAGAATCTTGTGCAATGGTGCACCGGTGCACATGTGCGCAGATTTTCCTGGATCTTGGATCTGATCTGGGATCTGGAACGAGATATCAGGAGAGTTTTCAAAAACAGCCTTTGAAGGAGTAAAAAAACAGATGAATTCGTTCAAAACTGTTTTTTCATACCTGCGTCCAATCACGCTGAGAACCCGTATGCTCCTGCTGGTGACGGTGCTCATCGTATTCATGCTCGGCTTCATTGGCATGGTCTTTTCGAACTCCATCGCCCAGATATTGGAAGAGCAGATCGGTGAACGGGCCCTTCAGGTGGCCCAGTCCGTATCCCGTATCCCGGAGATCCGTCACGGGCTTGTGGCGGGAGATCCTCAAGGCCGGATCCAGGTGATCGCTGAGGAGATACGCAAGCTCACCGGAGCCGAGTTCGTCGTTGTGGGAGATGTGGATGGACGCCGCTACTCTCATCCCAATCCGGACCGCCTCGGAAAATTAATGGTCGGAGGAGATAATGCTCCGGCCCTCGAAGAAGGACGGTCCTATACATCCAGGGCGGTGGGTACTCTCGGGCCTTCACTCAGGGGAAAAACACCGGTACTTGATGATGAGGGCAATATCGTTGGGATAATATCAGTGGGGTATCTTATCGCGGATATCAAGGACATTGTCAGGGTTCATCAGTCCAGTGTGACCTCCTACATCGTGCTGTTTATCATATTGGGGATCATCGGCGCCGGGTTTATTGCCGGGGATATAAAAAAGGCCATTTTCGGACTGGAACCAGAGGAGATCGCCCGGTTATACACCGAGCGCACAGCTGTCCTTGAATCGATCCGGGAAGGGATCATCGCGATCGACACTGACTGTATTATCACCATGGCCAACAAGGCATCGCTCAGGAACCTGGGGTATGAAAACCCCGATGGCGTGGTTGGAAAAAGAATCGAGGAGCTTTTCCCCCGGACCGGGATGAGGGATGTCCTCGCCACGGGAGAGCCGATCCTCGACCGGGAGGTGACAGTAAACGGACAGGAAATGATATTAAATATTCTGCCTATCATCCGCGGCAGATCGGCGGTTGGGGCGGTCGCCACATTCCGTCCCAAGGACGAGATCGACATGCTGGTAAGAGAATTGTCCCATGTCCGTGGGTACGCGGAGATGTTGAGGGCGCAGACCCACGAATATTCCAACAAGCTTCACACCTTAGCGGGACTCATGCAGATAGAAGCTTACAAGGAGGCACTTGATCTTGTTGCCCGGGAGGCTTCCGGTTACCAGAATATAATCCGTTTCCTCGTATCGGCGGTACCTGATCCCCTTTTGTCCGCCATCGTGCTTGGTAAATACAACCGGGCCCAGGAACTCAGGATCCGTTTCTCTGTTGACGAAGAGAGCAGCCTGTCCGATATCCCTGAAGAGATCAGCCGTGACCAGATAATCACTATTATCGGCAACCTCCTGGATAACGCTTTGGAAGCTGTTCTGGACTCCGGGAAGCAGGACGGGGAAGTGAGAATGTCCATGACCGACCTGGGTGATGATATTATCATCGAGGTCGAGGATTCCGGTGCCGGGATCGCTGAGGGGTACGAGATGGAGATCTTCCAGAGAGGTAACACATCCAAAAATAAGCCTCACGGCGGGCTGGGTCTTTTCCTGGTCAACCAGGCGCTGGAAGACCTCGGTGGTCATGTAACTATCGGTTCCAGTGAACTTGGAGGCGCCATGTTCACGGTGATCATTCCCAAGGAGACAGGTTCATGAGCGGCGATGCTGTCCGGGTGCTGATCATAGAGGATGACGAGAGGATATCCGAAATACACCGGAGGCTCACAGAAAAGGTGCCCGGATTTGAAGTGGTCGGAATGGCACACAACCTGGCCCACGGCCAGGAAATGTGCGAAGTGCTTGAACCGGACCTTCTCCTTCTCGATCTCTACTTTCCTGATGGTTACGGGATCGATCTTCTCAAAGCCCTGCGGGGTCGCATGCAGGAGGTGGACCTGATACTCATCACGGCGGCCAGGGAAGTGGGGCCTCTTAAAGAGGCGCTGCGTGGTGGTGTGTTTGACTACATACTGAAACCTGTGATCTTTTCCAGGTTCCAGGAGTCCCTGGAGAAATACCTGCAGTATCGAAGCCGCTTGGCAGAGGAGAAAGAACTGCAGCAGCAGGAGGTGGACCATCTGATGGGTTCACCGCGACGCAGCAAGACAATATCCGATGAGCTTCCAAAAGGTATCGATCCCCTTACCCTCAAGAAGGTACTGGGGGTGTTCATCAACGCTCCCGAAGAAGGTCTCGGTGCCGAGGAGGTTGGTTCGATCCTGGGCGTCAGCAGGACCACTGCTCGCAGGTACCTGGAATATATGGTTTCCGGTGGTCTGCTGGTGGCGGATCTTGTGTACCGCAAGATCGGCCGGCCCGAGAGGAAGTATTTCCCGCATCGAAGGCAGGTTTAGACCCGATGGTGTAATACGGGTCAGGAGAATAGATAGGAAATATAGATGATGTAGGCTGCAAGCAGGAGGAACCCTTCAAACCGGTTCACCACTCCGTTGCCCGACCGCCCGAAGGGATAAAAAATCGGCCAAAGTGCCAGTGTCAAGACCATCATTACCGGGAAATCTCTCACCAAGGCGGTTTTGTGGACGGTCATCGGGTGGATAGCTGCCGGGATACCGATGATGGCCAGGCAGTTGAAGATGTTAGAGCCGACAATGTTTCCCACAGCGATATCATCTTCGCCCTTCATGGCACCGGCCATGGTAGTGGCCAACTCAGGCAGACTGGTACCCAGGGCCACAAGGGACAGGCCTATCACCAGCTCAGGAACACCGAATGCGTGAGCGATACCTACGCCTCCCCATACCAGTAAACGGCTGCCAGCAATAAGCGCGACCACACCTGCCACCACCGCGGTCAGGCTGCCTGTTGATGTCCCATGATATCCCTCGACCATCTGGGCTGCTTCCGTGAACACAGGATCGGAACTGTCTGTTTTTGCCGAGCGTCCCATCCACACCAGGAACAACATCAACCCGGTGATCAGGACAAGACCCTCGAATCTGTTTATCTCCCCGCTGGCGGCTGTAAGCCAGAACCCCCCCGAAATTATTATCAGCAGGGGAAGTTCCCTGGCCAGTAGCCTTGAATGGATGGCTAGGGGTCTCACCAAGGCGGTTGTGCCCAGAATGAGGGCGATGTTGCTGATATTGCTTCCCACCACGTTGCCGACGGCGACATCCGGGAGGTCGCTCAAGGTTGCGGTGAGTGTCACCAGCAGTTCAGGCAGGGATGTTCCCAGTGATACGAGGGTGAGGCCGATGAATAGAGGTGAAATCCCGAGACGTGCAGCCAGGGATGATGCACCATCGACGAAACGATCAGCGCCCCAGGCGAGCCCTATGATGCCTCCCAAAAGCCCCATGGTGTAAAAGGTCACGCCGGTTCTCTCCGTTGGGATGTTGGATAGGTCCGGTTCACTGTTTCAGGATAAAATGCGCGATGAACGGGGCTCCCAGAAGAACGAGGATCACCCGGATGAAGTGGAACATTACCACCACCCCGGCCTGGGCTCCTTCGCTTGCGGAAATGACGGACATCCCCATGAGGCCGCCTGGTGTGAGGCTGTACATGGCTACTCTCGGTTCCAGTATTCCCAGGACCGTGAAGATCTTGGCCAGGACAAAACCCACAACCAGGTAAAATACAGCGCCTCCCACGGCCCACGGCAGAAGAGGTTTGAAGGTCCTGGCCAAATGAGGGTTAAAGGAATTGGCAACCAGTACGCCGGCCAGCACCTGGGCAGCAAGGTTGACCGCAGGGGGAAGATCAACACTCTGAACAGCAAAGGTCCGGTACACAACGCACGCCAGCATCGCCCCTATGAAGGCGCCTCCGGGTATATGAAGCCTGAAAGCGAGAAACCCGCCGATCGTCGCCCAAACCAGCAAAATCAACAGTCCCATGCCTGTCTCCCGCGAAAATTCGATCACAGTTCGTCTTCCCCCGTTACTGCCTGTTCTTTCAACTGACCCAATCTGCGGAAAATGAGGGGAGCGAACAGGCTGACGGCGGCCATTATCCATAGGATGATGGAGATGGGATTTGTAAAGAGATATCCCCAGTCACCATCACTAAGCGCCATTGCTCGCCTCAGGTTTTTCTCCATTAACTCACCCAGTACCAACCCCAGGATGACCGGAGCCAGCGGGAAGTCCATTTTGCGCATGATGTAGCCCAGGAGACCGAACCCGGCCATGAGCAGCAGATCGAAGGGACTGTTATTCACCGAGTAAACCCCGATGAAGCTTATTATCGTCACCACGGGGAGCAGGACCCACCGCGGAATCAGCAGTATCTTGGTAAAAAGCCCGACCAACGGCAGGTTCAGGATAAGGAGCATGACGTTACCAACGTACATGGACGCCACCAGGCCCCAAACGACTTTGGGGTGCTGCTGGAACATCATCGGACCGGGAGTAACGTTCATCCCCATGAGCGCTCCCAGGAGGATGGCGGTGGTGCCGCTTCCCGGTACACCGAGTGTCAGCAGCGGTATGAGTGCTCCACCCGCGGCTGCGTTGTTGGCGGCTTCCGGGGCGGCCACTCCCCGGATATCGCCCTTACCGAATGTATCATCCTTGTTGGAAATCCTCTTTTCAAAGGTGTAGGAAATGAAACTTGCGATGGAAGCTCCGGCGCCGGGAAGCACACCAATAAAAAACCCCAACATGCTGCCGCGCATGATCGCTCCGGCGGAGAAGATCAGTTCCTTGAACGATATAAATACCCTGTCGACCTTGGCCTGCACGGCCGTTCCCACATGGGTCTCCTCCAGGAGAACCAGGACTTCGCTGATAGCGAACAGGCCGATGGCAACCACCAGGAAGTCCATCCCGTCGTAGAGCTTGAGCTGTCCGAAGGTGTAGCGTGGTACCGCGCTGCCGGTATCCATACCCACGGTTGCCAGCGTGAGGCCGAAACAGGTTGCTATCAGTGCTTTAATCAGACTACGCCCGGCCAGGCTCGATATCATTGAAAAAGCGAATACCATGAGCGCCAGGTATTCAGCCGGACCGAATCTGATGGCCCAGGACGCCAGGTAGGGTCCGAAGAACATGAGGCCCATCACGGAAATGGTACCGGCCACGAAGGAGCCGATGGCGGCCACTGCCAGTGCCGGTCCGGCACGACCCTGACGGGCCATCTGGTAGCCGTCCAGGGTGGTTACCACCGAGGCGGTCTCACCCGGGACGTTGAGGAGGATGCTGGTCGTCGATCCCCCGTACATGGCCCCGTAATAAATCCCCGCAAGCAGGATCATGGCTGATTCTGGCGGAAGTTTCAGGGCATAGGTCAGGGGCACCAGGATGGCCACGCCGGTAATGGGGCCGATCCCGGGCAGGACACCGATAATAGTACCCATCAGCGCTCCGGCAAAAGCCAGCCCGAGGTTCAAAGGCATCAGGGCCACTGAAAAGCCCTGAGCAAGGGATTGAAAAACACTCATCTAGCCTCCAAATATCTTGCCGAACGGCAGGGGTATACTCAGGATGAAGACGAAAAGGGTGTAAAGTACGAGGCTGGTAACGATAGCTGCTACCAGCCCCTTTGATGCCTTTCCATCGAACATGACGGCAAGAAAAGTGATCTCCAGAGTTGTGGACACCAGGAACCCCAGGGGAACCAGGGCGTAAGCGTAGATGACGAAACTTGCCAGCACCAGTGCCTTTCTCAGCCACACTTTCCTGTCTGGCCAATCCGGATCTTCATCCGGACGGGCAATGAGAAAGACACTGAAAACGAGCGTCATGCCGGCGATAATAAGAGGAAAAGCCTTGGGACCAATGGGGTCCGACATAAAGGGTATTTTGAACTGGAAAGCCATGTAAGCGTAGATCAGGGTCATGACCAACAGGATCAACCCTGCAAGCTTGTCAGTTCTGCGTTTCTTCCCTTCAGAGAACATTGTCCTCCTGCCAATTCTGCTACTTGGTTACCATCTTGGTAAGCGCCTTGATTTCCTCGACCTGGGCGTTCACAAACGCCTCAAAATCCTTGCCGCCGCTCCAGAAGGGCGCCACCCCATTCTGCTTGCGTTTTTCGGCCCATTCCTTGGATTTCTCCATCTTCTCCAGAGCCTTCAGCCAGTAGTTATACGCATCGTCAGAAGTACCGCTGGGCATGTAGAAACCCCGCCAGACTACCCACTTGGCGTCGAACCCTTCTTCCTTGGCTGTCGGGATGCTGCTCAGGTCATCGGGAAGCCGCTCGTCGCCGAGCACTGCAAGCACTCGTACTTTGCCTGCTTCCAGCTGCGGTTTTACCTCGGAGATGTCCCCCGGGAAGACCTGGATGAACCCGCCCAGAAGCGACGTCATGGCCTCGCCGCCGCCATCGAAAGGAACGTACTTGACACTCATGGGATCGATCCCCGCAGCCTTGGCGAGGATGAGGATCTTCATGTGATCCTGGCCGCCCACTGCGCTGCCGCCGCCAGTGGCTGCTATTTTGGGGTTCTTTTTCCAGGATTCGATGAGGTCCTTGAGGGTTTTGAAAGGTGAATCGGCATTAACGGCAATGACACCGTAATCAGCACCGATCGCCCCGATCCACCGGACGTCCTTGGCAGTAAAATTGCCATACTGGTTCTGAGCCAGGCGGGTGGTAGTTGAACGACTGGCGGCGACAAGGACGTTATCCTCGCCTATACGCTCATTGACCACGTGGGCATAGGCGACTCCTCCGCCCCCTCCCGGCATGTTGATCGTTTGTACCGGTTTGGAAACCAGTCCCAGACCGTTAAGGAGCTGGCCTCCGGCTCGACAGGTAAAGTCCCAGCCGCCCCCCGGGTTGGCAGGAGCGATGCAGGTGACCTTGCCCGGCTCGAAAGCCATAACCGGTACGGCCATTGCCACGATCATCGCCGTTGCCAATGCTGCTGTCTGAATCCATTTTCCCTTCATTCCATCCTCCTTTTGAAACGGGTTAACTGCCTCCCCCAGGTGATCCACCTGACCTTTTACAGGCGACTGCCGGGCGGACAGGGTTCACCGGAATGAAATAATGTACGCGAAATAGATGTTCCTTCAGTACTACTATGACAACCAGGACTGCGTGTAAATAAACGGGAACTAAAGGGTGTTTAATTCATTCTGGGATTTGTGAGCATTGTGTTCACGGGGGAGGGAGCTGTGAGATCCCTCCCTGGCAGCGTGTCGGAAAACCATGACACGCTGCTAGCCCGGACTATTCACGAGGTTCTTTTCCGTTCTGGCTGCGTTGCTGTGTCGTTCGCTTGTGCGGAATACTAAAGCATGCCTCCGCGCTCACTCCACAGTCGCCTTGCCGGAACGAACAACTCCTCTCGTGACTATGTCCGGGCAACCCCGCATAATTCATGATGTTTATCGTGCCATTCCCATTTATCCATATTTGCCACACAGTTAGCTGACATCTCATCACCATCATGAATAATGCGGGCTAGAAGGACCTCCGGGGAGTGATTTCACAAAGAGGTGAAAAGGGGAAAAGGAGAAAGGGAAAGGCGTCGTTTTCCCTTTCCTTACAGATCAATGACTTACGGTGCGAGTCATTGATCCGGGCGCCCCGCGCGGGGCGCGTTGATGGACTTTTTGCGAGTCCATCAAGACTTCCATGATGATAAAAACGGCGGACAAGTGGTTGTTGCCTGTGAGGAGGTGAGCTGCCTTTCCTCTTCTCCTTTTCTCCTCTTCTCCTCTTCCGGATTCGACTCTACCTACCCGACTTCGTTGAACGGTCTCACCCGAAACCCCGCCCCCATGCCCTGTGCGATCTTCCTGCACTTCTCCACGTTAACGTCCGGATGGTCCACTACCGTGAGAACCGTTTTGAGGCCCGCAGCCACGCACTTTTTCGAAAAATCCAGCACGGACTCGTAGGGGGCCGGGCCAACGGTCGGGCGGCACAGCTTTTCGAAGGTGGCGGCGTCGTGGGCGTTGAGGCTGATGGAAACGGTATCGATGGCGTAGGTCAGATCCGGTACGATGTTCTGCCTGTGGTAGAGGTTGCCGAGGCCGTTGGTGTTCAGGCGGACCCTGACGTCCGGTCTGATCTCCTTGATCCTCGAGGCCACAGTGGTGATCTCGGCAAGTTTCAAGGTGGGTTCGCCGTAGCCGCAGAAAACCACCTCGGACCTGTCCCTCCACCCTTCTTTTTCCAGGGCGTCGAGCATCTCTTCCACCGTGGGGTCCCTGTCCAGACGCAGGTTGTGGCCCTTGACGACGGGGTTGGTGCTCCTCTGGCAGAAGGTGCAGGCACTGGTGCAGCTTCCCGTAACGTTGAGGTACACGGAATCCCGGATGGTGTACGCTGCGCCGGAGCTTTCAACCTTCAAGGGAAGCCGGAAAAAGTCGATGGCGTTCCAGGTGGTAACCCTGGCCACATCGTCGATGGAAAGGCCCTTGACAGCAGCGATCTTCCCGGCCACCAGGTGGACGTAGGCAGGTTCATTGCGCTTGCCGCGCATGGGATGTGGAGTGAGGTAGGGACAGTCTGTCTCCACCATCATGCGCTCCAGCGGCACCGCTGACAGGACCTCCTCGACCCACCTCGCGTTTTTTCTGCCCTCGTAGGTAATGGTCCCCGTGAAAGACAGGTAAAGGCCCATCTCCAGGAAGGCCCGGGCGTCTTCAACGCTTCCGGAAAAACAGTGGACCTGGCCGCCCCGCTCCGGTATCCCCTCTTCATTGAGGATCTCCAGGGCCCTCGCGTAGGCGTCCCGCACGTGGATAACCACCGGCAGGTCCGCCTTTTTAGCAAGGGCCAGGTGCAGCCGGAACGACTCTTCCTGCAGGTCCCTGGGAGAACGATCCCGGAAAAAGTCCAGACCCGTTTCTCCCACCCCCACCACCATTTTGCGTTCGGCAAGTTTTTCCAGCTCAGCCATGGCGAACTCATCCACGTCGGCTGCGTCATGGGGGTGAATGCCTGCAACCGCCGAGACTTCGCTGTACTTTTCAGCGATCTTCATGGCCCTGCGGCTTTCAGCCAGGGTAGAGCCCACGGTCACGATGTGGGTAACCCCCGCCGTGTGGGCCCGCTCGAGAACCAGTTCCAGATCCCCCTTGAACTGGCGCATTTCAAGGTGGGCATGGGCGTCGATAAGGTGGGTCATCAGGTGAGGAGTCCTTTCGAATCGCTATCAAACTATTGCTCAAAGCTTTTAGTATCGCCGGAAAACTCCCACCGGGGCTGGCATGGAAATTCCCGTGCGTGCGTTCGTGCGTGGAGCGTGAGGGCGAATGACCGCTTGAATTGACGCGATTACGGACATACGCATCTACTCACGTACGTCATTTAATACGCACTCCCGCCTTCACCTCTTTATCAAAGGTTACCAGGGCGAGGCCGTTCTCGTCGTGGGCGGCCAGGAGCATCCCGTTGGATTCCACGCCCATGAGCTTTGCGGGAGCCAGGTTGCCAACGACGGCTATTGTCCGGCCCACCAGCTCCTCGGGCTCATAATATTCGGCGATACCCGCCACGATCTGGCGTTTCTCCCCCGTGTCCACGATGATCTTCACCAGCTTCTTGGACTTGGGAACCTTTTCCGCCTCAAGGACCTTGCCGGTGAGAAGCTCGATCTTCGCGAAATCATCGAAAGTGATGACGTTCTCCACACTCTTCTCCCTGGCTTTAGGTTCTTTCCCCTTTTCTCCTTTTCCCCTCTTCTCCTCTTCGGAGATCTCTTCGATTCGCGGGAAAAGAGCAGGTCCCCGGAAGGTCCTTGTGCCCCCGGGGAGGGCTCCCCACGATGCAAGGGAGGCAAGGGTCTGCAGCTCCTTCTTCTGGGCGATCCCGATCTGCCTGAACATTTTCTGGCCCGTCTCGGGCATGAAGGGGGTGATCATGACGGCCACCTGCCGGATGGCCTCGAAGAGGGAGTACATCACCGAGTCGAGCAGGGTGTCTTTATGCTCCTTGTGCAGGGTCCACGGGGCGGCGGAATCGATGTACTTGTTGGCGGCGCTGATAAACTCCCAGATGGTTTTCAAGGCCCTGTCGAAGGCCAGGCTCTCCATCTGTTCGGCAAGCTCGCCCACGGTCTTCACGGCTGAATCCATGAGGCCTTTTGTGAGGTCACCGGTCTCCCCGGTACCCGGTACGGGAGGGATGACGCCGTCACGGTATTTTTCCAGCATGCCCAGGGAGCGTTGAAGCAGGTTGCCGAGGTCGTTGGCGAGGTCCGAGTTGATCCGGCCGATGAGTGCGGAGTGGGAAAAATCGCCATCCAGGCCGAAGGGCACTTCACGCAGGAGAAAGTAGCGGATGGCATCGGCGCCGTACTTGTCCAGGAGCAGGTTCGGTTCCACCACGTTCCCGACGGACTTGGACATCTTTTTCCCCTCCACGGTCCACCAGCCGTGGGCGAACACCCGCTTCGGGGGCGCAAGCCCCTCGCCCCGGAGCATGGTGGGCCAGTAGATGGTGTGGGTAGTGAGGATGTCCTTTCCGATGAGGTGGGTACAGTTCTCCCAGAATTCGGCGAACCTTACGTTGTCTAAAGTATATCCCGGGGAGGTGACGTAGTTGATCAGGGCATCGAACCACACATAGGTCACGTACTCTTTATCGAAGGGGATCTCGATACCCCAACGCAGCCTGCTCCTGGGGCGGCTGACGCAAAGGTCCTCCAGCGGTTTCCTGAGGAACCCCAGCATTTCGTTCCGCCGCGACTCCGGCCGGATGAAGTTCTCGTTGTCCTCGATGTGCTTGATCAGCCACTCCTGGTACTTGCTCATTTTAAAGAAGTAGTTGCTCTCCTCGATCTGCACGACCGGCCGGCCGCAATCCGGGCAGTTGCCCTCGGAAAGGTCTTTCTCGGTCCAGAACCGTTCGTCAGGGACGCAGTACCAGCCGGAGTAAGAACTTTTGTAGATATCGCCGCTGTCGTAGAGCTTCTGAAGGAAATGCTGAACAACCAGCGTGTGGCGCTCCTCGGTAGTCCGGATAAAATCATCGTTGGAGATGCTATAACGCCTCCAGAGATCCTTGAACCTCACCACCATCTCGTCGCAGTGCTCCTGGGGCTTTTTCCCGCGTTCCTTCGCCGCCTGCTCCACCTTCTGCCCGTGTTCGTCGGTGCCCGTCAGGAACATGACCTCGCGTCCCGCCGATCTCATGTAGCGGGAAATGACGTCAGCCGCCACGGTGGTGTAAACGTGCCCGATATGGGGGACATCGTTGACGTAATAGATGGGTGTGGTCACGTAGAAAGTCTTGTCGCTCATTTGAGTTTCTCCCGCAGTTCGTCGATATCCATCACGATGTTCTTTTTCTCTTCCGGCAGGTCGATGGTGACGGTCCGCGCGAAGATGTCCACCGAACGGACTTTCCCGGTCCCCTCGGGCAGGTTCACCTTCTTGCCGATCTTGGGAACACCCCTGGAAGCTTCCTTGTACATGTCATACTCGTAGTTGAGACAGCACAGAAGACGGCCGCATCCGCCGGATATTTTGTTGGGGTTCAATATCACGTTCTGCTCCTTGGCCATTTTCACCGAGATGGGAGCGAACTCCTTGAGAAAAGTGCTGCAGCAAAAAGCCATGCCGCACGGACCGATGCCGCCCAGGAGGCGGGCCTCGTCCCGGATCCCGATCTGGCGCATCTCGATGCGAGTGGAAAACTCCCGGGCCAGGATCCTGACCAGTTCGCGGAAATCCACTCTTTTTTCAGCCGTGAAAAAGAAGATCGCCTTGGAGCGGTCCAGGAGAAACTCGACCTGCACGAGGCGCATGGGGATCTCCCAGTCCTCGACAGTCCTGGTGCAGAACTCCAAAGCCTTTTTCTCCAGTTCCCTGTTCTCTACATCCCTGGCGACCTCTTCGGGGTTGGCCTTGCGAAGGATCTTCAGGTTCCTGCATCCGCGGTATTCGAGGGTGACCGGGGGCTCCATGACAACCCCGATATTTTTCCCATGTTCGGTCTGGACCACCACTTCGTCGCCGAGATTCAAGGTGTGCTCCCCGGCGTTGAAATGGGCGGTACGGTTCTGCCCCCGGATCCCAACAAGGACGGTGCGGATGCCAGCAGGAAAATCCGACGGGTCGGCTTCCAGGTCCGCGTGCGGATCGGCATCGGCCTCCTGCGTTCCTTCATCAGCGTCCATGTCCTGGATCCCGGGGTCTGGCGTATCCGGGTCTGATAATTCCGACGGGATTTCCGGAACAGGGTCGGGGGCCTGGAAATCCCCGGCCTGGGGGGCCTCGGTCTGGAGATCCTCGCTCCGGTCGAGCCCCGGGTCGGAATCCCCGGGAGACGTAACCTCCGGTTCGGGCTGATCGCTCTCCGGCGGTTTTTGAGTCAAATCACTGTTATCGTCATATTTTTCCATTTATGTTCTCTCTTGGGTTAGGCTGGCGTCGGTGCCGCGCGGCGGCGCACCTTCAAAAGCAGTGTGTCGAGGGTTAACTGTACGTTTGTATTGGCGTCCAGCGCCTGCCTGGCGTCCTCCACCGATTCGAGGACCTCGGCGAGGGCGCCGCTCCCGAGACGGTCGGCCCCCTCCTTCAAGCGGTCGAGGTGGGCCATGTGGATGACCTGCTCTTCCGGAGCCCCTTCGGACAGGATCATCATGTCCCTGTACCACTGCGACATGAACTCGAGGACTCCCATGGCGTCTTTGCGGTTCTTGCCCCAGCGCTGGGAAAGGTCGAGAAGCTGACCCGCCCCGAAATCGTGAAGGGATGACAGCGGTCCAAACTCCTCGGCCAGGCTTTCCAGAGCGCCGCTGGCGTGATAGTGCAAGGCCCGTTCAACACTCCCCTTGGCCATGGCTGCCAGAAGGGCCGCGTCAACATGGTCGATCCCCTGGCCGACGAGGATCTCCTCGAGGAGCTTCCGCGGCAGGGGGTTAAAGACGAGGGTCTGACACCTTGAGGAAATGGTGGGCAGTACCGAATCCCGATCCGGGGCGATGAGGACAAAATGTGAAGTCTCGGGCGGCTCCTCCAGGGTTTTCAAAAAGGCGTTGGACGCGTTGGCGTTCATGGTATTGGCGTCGTCCACGATAAATGTGGAGGTGCCGCCGATCATCGGTTTCAGGTAGGCCTTGGCGAGGATCTCTTCCCTTACCTGCTCGATGACGATCCAGCGCTTTCCCTTTTCAGGGACGATGATATGAAGATCAGGATGGTTTCCGGCAGCGTAAAGCCGGCACGACGCGCAGGCGCCGCAGGCGATGGGGCCGGCCTCGCAGTTAAGACTGGCAGCGAGGGCCACGGCTGCTGTCAGACGACCGCATCCGGGAGGTCCTGTGAACAGGTACGCGGTGGGCACACGTCCTCTTTCCAGGCTCCTTTGAAGAATGGTCACTGCCCCGCACTGGGCCTTGAGGAGTTCAAAACGCACGGGGAAACCTCCTCGCCAATTCGTCGGTCACCATTTCGGCCAGGTTCCCCGGCTCCAGGGTGGCGTCCAGCACAAGGAACCGGTCCGGTTCTTCCCTGGCCAGATCGAGATAACCGTCCCGGACCCTCTGGTGAAACGCCGTTTCCTCCTCGTCGATCCTGGATTCGGAGGGACCGCATGAGCCCTCGTTACGGGACCTGGCCCGCCCGAGCCCCTCTCCCACAGTGAGGTCAAGGAGGACCGTCAGGTCAGGTGCCGTTTCGCCCCGGGCCTGGCTGTCCACCGACGCGATAACCTCCAGGGGGAGCCCCCTGCCATAACCCTGGTAGGCGACAGTTGCGTCCGAGAAACGGTCGCACAGGACGATACTGTCGTGGTCGAGAGCTGGACGGATGACTTCGGCAACGTGCTGGGCACGGTCGGCAGCGAACAGCATGAGCTCGGCTGTGGATGAGATCTGAGCGGCTGACGGGTCGAGAAGGACACGCCGCAGGGATAAGCCCAACGGCGTACCGCCAGGCTCCCGGGTCAGAACGCAGTTCCTGCCGTTCCGGCCCAGGGACCGGGCCACGAGCTCCATGAGGGTCGTCTTTCCCGAGCCCTCGATGCCCTCGAATGTGATAAATATTCCGCGCATTACGCGGTTTCCCCGCGGTGAGTATCCAGTAGCCAGTAGCCAGTAGCCAGTGAAACCGCAGAGCTTCTGAATAGTCCGCAATTTACAGGGCCTTCTACTGATTTCTGATTACTGATTACTGATTTCCGTATCATTTGCTGCCACATTCAGATGGATCGCCCTTGATCTTCTCGATGAGATGCTCGAGAAAACCGAACAAAACCTCCATGTTCTCCATGACCGCCCTGGGACTTCCCGGGAGGTTGACGATGAGGGTCTGTCCCCTGACACCAGTAAGGCCCCGGGTCAGCACGGATGTGGGTACTCGATCCCGGACGGCCGCCCTCATGGCTTCAGGGATCCCCGGGATCTCGAAATCGAGAACCTTCCGGGTTGCCTCAGGCGTCCGATCCCTCGGAGCGGGGCCTGTCCCTCCTGTAGTGATGATGAGGTCCAGGCCGTCCTCGTCGCACCACCGCCGGAGGGTCTCGACGATAAGGGGTTCTTCATCCGGGATGATCCCGGACTGTTCCCAGACGATATCGAACTCAGGCCTGGCATCCATGATCCTGACGATGGACGGCCCGCTCAGATCCTCGTATTCCCCCCGGGATGACCGGTCGCTGAGTGTCAGAACGCCGGCCCTAACCTTCATCACCGTCCTCCACAAAAGAGATCGGATCACCTTCCCGGATGGTGCCGCCCGTCAGCACCTTCACGAAGATCCCTTCGCGGGGCATGACACAATCACCGGCCTGTTGGTAGATGGCGCAACGGTTGTGGCATTCCTTGCCGATCTGTGTCACCTCCACCAGGGCCTCGTCACCGAGCAACAGGCGACGCCCCACCGGGAGGGACACCAGGTCCACACCTTCGGTAGTGATGTTCTCGGCAAAATCGCCAGGACCTACAGTCAGACCCTTGGCGATCATCTTCTCGATACTTTCCCTGGCGAGGAGGCTCACCTGGCGATGCCACTGTCCGGCGTGGGCGTCGCTTTCGATACCGTGGTCCGGACGAAGCACGGCCGAAAGCACGTTGTCCTTACGAACCCCCTTGGTCTCGCTTGTGGAGATGGCATGGATACGCATGATGTATTCCTTCTATTGACAGGGTCGCGAAAAGTCCAGGCGGGACTTTTCGCTCCACGGAAAGGGAAAAGTGTGGTTTTCCCTTTCCTCACGGATCTCGACATTATTTCCGATCATCGATCCGGGCGCCCCACCCGGGGCGCGTTGATGACTTTTAAAAAGCCATCAATTGACAGGGTCGCGAAAAGTCCAGGCGGGACTTTTCGCTCCACGGAAAGGGAAAAGTGTGGTTTTCCCTTTCCTCA
>JARGFV010000024.1 GCA_029210545.1 bacterium | reverse complement strand
GGGCTTCCTCCAGGTCCATCACGGGCCGCCAATCGAGGAGGCTGAAGGCCTTGGTGCAATCGAGTTTGAGATAATGGGCCTCCTTGAAAAGGGGAGCACCTGCCCCCTGACCGGGAGCCGGGATATTCTCCCCCTCCGACTCCCAGATTCGTATCAGACGGCCTATCAGATCCTTGACCGAAACTGCATCCTTGATTTCGGGACCGAAGTTCCAGGCCGAGGCATATTCACCACCATTTTTCCACATCATCACAGCCAGCCAGAGGTATCCGGAGAGACAGTCCAGAACGTGCTGCCAGGGGCGTACGGCTTCGGGATTTCTGAGGACCATGGGCAGTCCGGCCGTGACAGCACGGAAGCAATCCGGAACCAGACGGTCCAGGGCCCAGTCACCACCCCCGATAACATTACCAGCCCTTACCGAGGAAATAAGCTGATGGTCTTCTCCGGGCGCCCCTGGGGTGAAGATACTATCCCTGTATGCTCTGGTCACCAGTTCGGCGCAGACTTTACTCGAACTGTAGGGGTCTCGTCCTCCCAGACGGTCCTCTTCCCGGTAGGCATATACCCACTCCCGGTTCTCATAGCATTTGTCGGTTGTAACGATTTGACAGACACGAACAGTGTCACAGGCCCGCACAGCTTCGAGAAGGTTAACCGTACCCATGACGTTGGTCCCATAGGTTAAAAGGGGATCTTTGTATGATTCACCCACCAGGGGTTGTGCCGCAAGGTGGAAAACCACCTCCGGGTGGGTCCTTTTCAAGGCTCGCAGAAGAGATTTGGCGTCCCGAACATCATCCTCGATGTGTTCAATCTTCCCCTCGAGGCCCGCAAGATCAAAAAGGCTAGGAACTGTAGGCGGCGCAAGGGAATAACCCACCACTTTCGCTCCCAGGAGGTTTAGCCAGATCGACAACCAGGCCCCTTTAAACCCAGTGTGGCCAGTGAGAAACACTGTCCTGTCTTTGAAAAATCCTTCGAATAGCGATTCCATAGATCTCTACCAAACCTGCCATGGAGCTTCACCAGAAGCCCAGAGATCCTCAAGTTTACGCCTGTCTCTCAAGGTATCCATTGGCTGCCAGAAACCCCCGTGAAGAAATGCTTCCATCTGGCCGTCCACGGCCAGCTTTTCCATGGGTTCCTTTTCCCAGGTCGTCATATCGCCCTCGATGTAGTCAATAACGCCAGGTGACAGGACAAAGAATCCTCCGTTGATCCACGCCCCATCGCCCCTTGGCTTTTCCATAAACCTTTTAACAGTTTCACCCTCCAGGACCATGGCACCGAACCGGCCTGGCGGCTGGACAGCTGTCACCGTTGCCAGCTTGCCGTGATCGTTATGGAACCTGACAAGCTCTCCGATATCGACATCAGCCACCCCGTCACCATAAGTGAAGCAGAAGGGTTCATCACCCAGGTAAGAAGCCACACGCTTGAGCCGACCACCAGTCTGTGTGTGTTCCCCGGTATCCACCAGCGTTACCTTCCAAGGTTCGACATTGCCTTTGTGGATCTCCATCTCATTGTTTTCAATATCTATTGTCACATCTGACACATGGAGAAAATAATTCGAGAAGTACTCCTTGATCATGTACCCCTTGTACCCCAGACAGATGACAAACTCATTGATACCATGAGTCGAATAGACCTTCATGATATGCCACAGGATCGGTTTCTGCCCGATCTCGACCATCGGCTTTGGCTTCAACTGGGTTTCCTCACTGAGCCTGGTGCCGAACCCTCCCGCCAATATCACCGCTATCATTGAACCTCCGCTTCCTTTTGGACATTCTTAACAATGGACTGGTGCCAATCTGCAGAACAACATCCAAACTTTCAATTCACCTTCATTATAAATTTCACGGCACGGATTATTAAACCATAAACTCACTTAAACCTTAAAGGGAATGAAACGATCCCTCCAGGTTTAACGGACTGTTCCGACTCAAAAACGTTTTTCTCTTCTTGACAGCTCAACCACTTTTACCCTATCTTGAGTAAGTATTCTACTCAATATATGGAAGTGTAACTCATAATAGCCGTCAAAAGGCCATCGATAGCTGAATTTCAGTCAACATGCAATAGACGGGGTGGGAAAACCTCCCATTTAAGGTTTTTCACGATGTTAAATGGAATAATTACATCCAAAACCAAGATAAACCTCCTGGTAAAGCTGTTCCTGAACCCGGCCATGAAAGCCTACCTGCGGGAACTGGCCACCGAGTTCGATGTTTCCACGAACTCGGTGAGGACGGAGCTAAACACCCTGACCGAAAACAACATCCTCATCGCCGAACGTGACGGCCGCAGCGTCTATTACCGGGCCAACACGAAACACCCCCTCTTTCCCGAACTTTCCTCCATGGTACGCAAGATTACCGGTATCGACGAACTGGTCAGCTCCGTCATCGAACGCCTCGGCAGGCTGGAGGCGGCCTATCTCAGCGGGGACTACGCCCGGGGGCAGGACAGCGGGATCATCGACATGGTGCTCATCGGCGACATCGACCTCGAGCAGCTCGATGACGTCATCGTTAAGACCGAGCGGTACATCAAGCGAAAGATACGTACGTTAATTCTGCTCCAGAATGAGTTCGATCAGTTACTCGAAAAGGGCAGCCTGGGTCCGGTCATGAAACTCTGGGATAAAAAAACTCACGGAGAGCTATAGGAGTTTTTTTATGTGCGGTATCTGCGGAACAGCAGGCTTCGGTGACGGAGCCACGATCAGGAAAATGGCGGCCAGCCTGACCCACCGGGGCCCGGATGACGAGGGTTTCTTCGAAAGCCGGAACCCGGCCCTTTTCCTGGCCAACCGGCGTCTGAGCATCATCGACGTGGAAGGGGGCAAGCAGCCTGTCTATTCCGAGGACCGGTCCATCACCGCCGTACAGAACGGGGAGATCTACAACTTCCAGGAACTCCGGAGGGATCTGGAATCGAAGGGGCACAGGTTCGCCAGCCGCACCGATTCAGAGGTCATTCCCCACATGTACGAAGAGTACGGGGAGGATTTCCCGAAGCATCTTGACGGGATGTTCGCCATCGCCCTATGGGATGTGCGGAAGAGAAAACTGGTACTGGCCAGGGACCACGTGGGGATCAAGCCTCTTTACCTGTGGCAAAGGGGAAGGGAGCTGGCTTTCGCCTCCGAGGTCAAGGCGTTCACGGCAACCGGACGCTTTAACGCTGAAATGGACCTCGGATCCCTTCACTTCCTCACTAACATCCGGTTCATCCCCGGTAAGCGCACCCTCTTCAAGGGAGTCCGGATGCTCCCTCCCGCCACCAGCCTCGTCTGGGAGGAAGGCGCCTCCAGGGAGTTGCGGTACTGGCAGCCGCCAGCCAAACCCGATGCAGCTATCAGAAGACCGGAAGAGTGCGCAGAGCAGACCCGGACTCTCCTCGCAAGCGCGGTCAACAGGCAGATGGTCAGCGACGTTCCCCTGGGGCTTTACCTCTCGGGGGGGATGGATTCGAGCTCCCTTGTTGCCATGGCGGCCGCCAGCGGTCATGGGAAGGTGAAAACCTACTCCCTGGGGTTCGATGAACCCACCGATGAACTGGCCGACTCCCGGCTGGTGGCGGAAAAGTTCGGAACGGACCATCACGAGACCACCATCGGTTTCGACGCCCTTTCCATGATGCCCCTTGTGACCTGGCACGTGGAAGAACCCAAGGAGAACGCCATCCAGCTCTATCTCCTTTCCCGGTACGCATCGCAGCACGTCAAGGTCGCGCTGTCAGGCCTTGGAGGAGATGAACTTTTCGGGGGCTACCGGATCTTCGATTACGCCCGTCCTATGGTTTTCCCGGAGCGCCTCGTCGGAAGGGGTCTTAACCGCGCCCTCCTCTGGCCCATTCGCAACCTCCTGACAGCCCTCACGGGAAACCTCGGCTCCATGAAGTGGGATCTTGCAAAAAGGGGGATGGATGGTGCCTTCTCCCTGGGAGTTCCCGAGCGATGGTACCCCATCCTCCGCAACATGTGGGAGCACGACCGGAGGCTCTTTACGTCCATCTACACGCCTGAAACCCAGAAAAAAATTCAGTCTGGTATTGAGGCATTTTTTGAGCCCTTTTTTAAAAATAGTTCGCAGGATATCCGTGAGGATATTCTGCGAACGGAATTTCGTTTCAAGTTGGTGGACGACTTCCTCCTCAACGAGGACAAGACCTCCATGGCAAACTCTCTGGAGGTAAGGGTGCCGTTCCTTGACAGGATACTCGTGGAATTCGCCTTCTCCATCCCGGCAGAGGTGAAGTTCGCCGGGGGGGAGCTCAAGACGGTCCTCAAATCCGCCATGGGGGGGATCCTCCCCGCGAAGACCCTGGAAAAACCCAAGTGGGGGTTCACCTTCGACTCTTTCCACCAGTTTCAGAAGGACCTCCAGGGGCTGGCCAGAATGGAGCTGACCAAAGAGTTTATCGATGACCAGGGGATCTTCCAGTACGGTTTCATCAAGGAAGTCCTCGACCATCCGCCCCATCGCTGGATGCGTTGGCACTACTTCCTGATCTGGTTGATCCTCGGTGTGAAAGTCTGGGAGGACCTTTTCGTAAACGGCAAGGCGCCGGAGAACTGCTATGGGGCCTGAGATGAAAGATATGGAGCAGCTGGCCAGCATCTGTCAACGCAGTCTCCAATGGGCACATGAGCGAGACTACACCGGTTGGGAAAAACACGATGCGCTTAACAGTCCGTTTCTCTCGGCACTTTCACTGGGCTTGAAGTGGCCCAAGATTATCGCGATCCAGGCGGTAATGAGGTTCCCGATCAACCTTCGTCCCCTCCTGGGTGTTCGAAAACACAAGAATCCCAAGGGTGTTGCTCTTTTCGCCAGGGCATGGCTTAACATGTATCATGTTACCGGTGATGAGGAGTGCCTGAAAGAAGCACAGGCCCTCCTGGACTGGCTTCTGGAAAATCCGGCGGAAGGACAGTGGCCCGGCAGTTCATGGGGCTATCCTTATCCATGGCAGGATCCCGGTTTTTATGCGCCTTCAGGGCTGCCCAACCGGATCGTCACCTATTTCGCCGGGCGGGCTCTCGTCCACGGATATGAAGTGACATGGAATGAAAAGTACCTGGAGGGTGCCAGGGAAGCAGTGAATTTCATTCTACAGGCACCCAAAGTCCTGCATGAAAGCAACGACATGCTGTGTCTCAGTTATATCCCCTCGGATCAGATCTCCATGGCGGTCATGGACGTTTCTGCGCTTTGCGGGGCACTATGCGCCATAGTGGGCAAACACACCAACGACAACAGCCTGTTTTATGAGGCCAGGCGCCTGG
Organism: bacterium; assembly: GCA_029210545.1. Taxonomy (NCBI): domain Bacteria; species bacterium. Next base: position 24,280 of record JARGFV010000024.1, on the reverse strand, counting down.
TGAACTGGGTCGTAGACAAACAGACCGATTACGGTGCCTGGTTCTACACATACCCTTCCGGTGACAGCCACATCACCCACGACAACTACCACACAGGGGAGATCGTGGATGCCCTCTACGAATATGGGAAATATTCCGACGATGACAGTTTTCGCACAGCCTGTGAGCATGGATTGGAATATTACCGGACCAACCTGTTCACTGAGGAAGCACGCCCCAGGTGGATGAACGACAGGGTGTTCCCCTACGACGCGCACGGTTACTCCCAGGGGATCATCTCTTTCACCCTGGCAGGCGATCTCGATTTCGCAGGCCAGGTCACAGAAGCTGCCCTAACTGACCTGTGGAACGGGGAGGACCGTTTCTTCTACCAGAAGGGATGGCTGTATACGAGGAAGACGACGTACATGCGATGGTGCCAGGGATGGCTGGTCTATGCCTTGAGTGAACATTCCCTGGCTCTCACAAAGGAATCCAACTAGAACCAGGACCACACGGAGAGCGAGATGACTTCAAACCTGAAGGAGAAGATGACGGCCATGTTCATTCCGGCCCCCCTGCTCATAAGCGCAAGGCGGATCGGTTTGCGGCGGTTGTTTGCCATGCTTTTTGCCATCGGCTACGGCTACATCGGGGTCGTCTGGTACCTGCTTCGCAAGCGCGGACCCGTCGCCGCCTGGAAGTTCATCAGCGTCAAGCTGTTTACCCCAGTTGGCCCGGGCGGGGCGGGCATCTGGTGGTTTTTCGCCGGGCCGTTCATCCGGAGATTCCCCCAGCTTTACGGGATGCCCAAGCAGCTGGAGATGGAGATCACCACGACCTGCGCCAAGAGGTGCATCCACTGCGAGCACACCTACTGGTCCAGGGAGTCCCAGCCTATCAAGCAGATGAGCTACGAACAGGTCACTGGAGTCATGGAGCAGTTCCCTGGCCTGCGCTGGGCAAGTCTCGTGGGTGAAGGAAGTTCCTTCGAACACAAGGAGATGAAGCGGTTCATCAAGTACCTGCGGGACAGGAACATCATGTCCTACGTCCCCGACCACATGTGCGATTACGATGACGAACTCATCGAATACATCGTCGACAACGACATGGAGGGCATCGTCCTCTCTTTCGACGGCGCAAGCAAGGAAACCTACGAGGCAGTGAAGGTGGGATGCAAATACGAGCGCACCATGGAAAACGTGAAAAAAATGGTGGAGATGAAAAAAAGGAAAGGATCACCTTTCCCGGAGATCATGTTTGTTTACATCGCCATGAAAAACAACGTCCACGAGATACCGGATTTCGTCGATGTCGTGGCAAGCATGGGACAACGTCAGGAGTTTGGAGCCGGGTCCAGGATCGGTATCATCCGTTTACTCGCCTTCAAACAGATCCTCCACCTGCAACTGGAGGATATCCCCCAGGAGATCATCGACGAGACCTACCGCAGGGCGGACAAGCACGGGATGCTGGTGAACTTTACAGGTACCAACGTCAGGGAGGAGCTTCCCGAGCCTTCCTGCTGCATGGCCTGGATGGAACCGTACATCATGATGGATGGCTACGTCTCACAGTGCTGCGCGGTTTTCATTTCCAACAACAGGGATTTCATCCGGGAGCATGCCCACGGCAACGTCCTGCGGGAAAATTTCAGGGATATCTGGTACAACCGCTCCTACAAGGCCCTCAGGTACAGCATCAACAAGCCGGACAGGCCCATCCCCATGCAGTGTGTCGGCTGTCGCATCTTCAATACACTTCCCAGGGAGAAAAAATACGGGATCATGAACACAGGGACGGGCGAAGTCATGACTCTCAGGGAGTTTTACGATAACCACATGGGCGAGAACATGAAATGGCGCTATGAAGATGTGGATATGGATCAGGAGATCAAAAACCAGGGGAGGTAAGGATCCATGGAAAGGAAAATCAAGGCGGTTATCCTGGCTGGCGGACGCGGGAAGAGGCTCAACGAAAGATCATCAGAACTCAACAAGTGCATGCTGCCCATGAACGGGCGCCCTCTCATCTCCTACAGCCTGGATAACGCCGTTCGCGCAGGCGTCTGTGAAATTGTTATCGTCGTTGGCTACAGGGCAGAGGACATCATCAACGAGTTCGGGAACGAGTATGGCGGGACCCGGATCCGCTATGCCATCCAGCTGGAGCGAAAAGGGCTGGTGAACGCCATCGAAACAGCGCAGGAGGCCATCGACGGGCACGACTTCATGACATTCCTCGGTGACGAGATCCTGGTGGGACCTCGGCACCTGGAGATGATCAACTCCTTCAGGGATGAAGGGTGTTTTGTGACCTGCGGGGTCATCCAGGCCAGGGACAGATCGGAGATATCCAAGACTTACGCCGTCATACAGGACGACAGCAGGACCGTATTCAGGCTGGTCGAAAAACCCAAGCGGGCCCTCAACGACACCCAAGGTACGGGTAACTGCATCTTCAACAACGCCATCTTCGACTATATCGAAGAGACGCCCATCAACCAGAAACGGGGTGAGAAGGAGCTGGTGGACATGATCCAGTGCGCCATCGATGACGACCAGAAGGTCAAGACCTTCAACATCGGATCCGAGTATTTCAACATCAACATCGAGGAAGATATCGCCAGGTTCGAAAAACTTCTGCGAAGTACCGAAAGGGGGGAATCATGAAAGTTCTTGTGACGGGAGGGTGCGGGTTCATCGGGTCCCACGTGTGCGAATTCTACAGAAACATGGGATGGGAAGTGGTTTCCTACGACAGCATGACCAAGTACGAACTCAGCAAAACGGGTTATGACCTCGACCTGGTCCGCAATTTCAACTGGGACTACCTGAAAGAGATGGGAGTCCAGTTGGTGAAAAAGGACATCAGGGACCTCGACGACCTTCTGGCAGAGGCGGACGGGTGCGATTTCATCGTTCACACGGCAGCCCAGCCGGCCATGACCATCTCCATGGAAGACCCCTGGCTGGATTTCACCACGAACCTCATGGGCACCTACAACGTCCTGGAAACGGCCAGGCAGATCGGGGCACCCGTAGTGAGCTGCAGTTCCATCCACGTCTACGGGACCGGCATCAACGATTCCATTTCGGAAGAGTCCACACGGTACGTCCGGACCCCTCCCGGGATCGCGGAAGACCACGAGCTCATGACCGGGAGCATCACCCCCCTCCACGCTTCCAAGATGGCGGCGGAACATTACGTGAGGATGTTCACCGACACTTTCGGAGTCAGGGCGGCAACCTTCAGGCTGACCGGGCTTTACGGAACCAGGCAGTTCGGTGGCGAGGATCACGGATGGGTGGCCAACTTCACCATCAAGGCTGCCATCGGGCGGCCCGTAACCGTCTTTAACACCGGCAAACAGTTAAGGGATATCCTGTTCGCCCCGGACGTATGCCGCGCCTTCCACTCCTTTTACGAAAACCCTGTGCCGGGGACCTATAACATCGGAGGGGGGGAGAAGACCATGATCTCCCTCCTGGAGTGTATTGACTACCTCGGGGAACTGACAGGCGAGCCCCTGGAACTCCATTTCGGGGGTGAGCGTTTCGGGGACCTGTACTACTTCGTGTGCGACTCCTCCAAAGCCAGAGAGGTCCTGGGTTGGGAGGCACAGACTGAACCCAGGGACGGGATCAAGGCCCTTTACGAGTGGGCGGTCGAAAACCGACAGGTTTTCGGAGCCTGACGCGGTAAGCGCCTCATGCACATCACCCATGTCTTTCCAAGGTTCAAGGAGATCCATGGCGGAGCCGAGCCGGTGATCTTCAACCTGCTCCGATGCCTGTGCGACCAGGGAATCCGGAACACCCTGGTCACCAGCGATTTTCCCGGGATCCTGGCAGAGCAGCTGGACCCACGAGTGGGACTCATCACTCCACCGAGGGCCCTTTCTCTCTCCTTCAAAAATGTCCTTCTCGCCGGATTTGCGAACCTTGCAACCACATTTGTCCTGCCTTTTTTCTTTCCCAGGAGGAGCGATGTGGTCTGTTTTCACACAGAGACGGTTGTGCCCGCCCTCGCCCTTCAGACCTTGCTCGGACGGCCTCAACCGACGATCTACTTCTGCTACCAGCCGCCGCGCTTCGCCTACGACACGACGACCGATACCTCGCGTTCCGGAGGATTTTTGGGCCGTCTCGTACCAATTTTCGCAGCCGCCTATCGTCCCTGCGACAGGGCGGCTGTGAGGAGGGCCGATGAGGTCTTCACTTTCTCAACCGGTTATGGTGAGTGGATCCAGGAGATCTACGGGATCGAGGGGGTGAAGGTGGTGCCCCCGGGTGTCCAGAGGCCGGAAAAAGTTCCTCCCCTGCCACCCGGTATAGCTGCTGCACTGGAGGGAAAAGGGCCGGTCCTGTGTTTCACGGGAAAGCTGATCCCGTGGAAGAACGTTGACAGGCTCATCAACATCACCGGCCTACTGAAAAGACAGTTCCCCGATATAGCCTGCCTGGTCGTCGGAGACGGCCCCTCCATGGGGCCACTGAAGGAGCAGGTTGAAAGGATGGGGCTGACCGGCAACGTCCTTTTCCCCGGTTACGTGGGACCAGATGAGGTGTTCTCCTTTTACGATTCGGCCGACCTTTTCGTCATTCTGGAGCAGAACATCTCCTTCGGCCTGTGTCTTGTGGAAGCCAACGCCAGCGGAGTCCCAGTAATAGCGTTCAGAGCCGGAGGCCCCCTGGATATCATCGTTGACGGGGAAAACGGGTTTCTCATTCCACCAGATGCCAAGGATGAAGAGATAAGTGCCAGGATAGGGAACATCCTGAACGCCCCGACGGCACTCAACACGATGAAAGAGAAGGCCCTTAAAGCAGCTGGACGTTTCACGTGGGAAGGTTTCGCCGACCGCTTCCGGCAACTGGCCTGTTCTACACTCCAGGGCGAGGTTCGATAAAAACGTTATGGTCAAGATCCTGCTGAACTCTCCATGCAACTACTACACCTCGGTGGAGATTCTCACAAATCCCATCGGGCTTTCCTATATCAAGACGTTCTGTGAAGACAAAAACCCCCATGTCCGGATCAGCATTGTTCCTTATATCGACAAAGAACTCCTGGAACGGGAAAGACCGGACATCGTTGGACTCTCCTGTTATGCGGCGACTTATGGACAGGCCATAAAGGTCGCCGGAATGTGCAAGGAATATGGCGTTCATGTCGTTGTGGGAGGAGAGCAGATCACCACTCTGCCCAACCTCATAACCGATGATATGGATATAGGCGTCATTGGAGAGGGGGAACGGGCTTTCGAGAAGCTCCTTCGGGTCTACAATGGCGGCTGGAAAGGGGAGGAACTGCTGGATGTTCCCGGAATAGTGTTCAGGGACAGCCAGGGCGGCCTCGTGCAAACAGAGCCGGCGTCACCGCTGAAAGACCTTGACTCTCTGCCCGTACCTGACCTGCTGCAGGGCAATGAGAAAACAGACACCCTGTGTATCATGACATCGAGGGGATGCCCCTACCGTTGCGTGTTCTGTGCGACCGGCTGGCACAGGAACGTCCGGTGGTTCAGTCCGGAAAAGGTCCTCGAAACGATCAAGTACCATGCTGAACGGTACCCTGCCCTTCAGAGAGTCAAGTTCTGGGATGACCTTTTCACCGTTAAAAAGGAGCGTGTGCGGCGCATCGTTGACCTCCTCGAGGAGGAAGGACTTACCGCAAGGTTTAACTACTCCGTCGCCACCCGGGCCGACCACATCAGCGAGGAACTCCTCCACCAGCTCAAGAGAATGAACTGTATTCATGTGAGCCTGGGGATGGAATCGGGATCGAACAGGACCCTTGAATATATCAACAAGGGAACTACGGTTGAAACCAACAGGAAAGCGGCTCTCATGCTGCGCCGCTTCGACCTGTTCAGCGAGTCCAGTTTCATTATCGGGTTCCCGGAGGAGACCCGGGAGGAGATCATGGAGACCTACGATTTCATCCGGGCGACCCCCCTCAACAAGGTCCAGGTGTTCCTGCCCGTTCCCTACCCCGGTACAAAACTTTGGGAACACGCCCTCGCAAAAGGTCTTGTCTCCGAAACGGTGGACATGGACTGGGAGGCTCTCGACCTGATCGCCACGATGTACCGGCCCAGGCAGGTCCTCGACCGGTTCATCGTCTTGTCGGAAATACTCTCAAAACAGGAGCTTTACAAACTCCTGAGAAAATTCGGGCGACTAGCCAGAGTCAAGACATTCCTTTATGCACTGATTCTTCTGCGACGAAACCCCAGGATCCTCATCAATAGGTTCATGAGGGAACTCGTATTTCTACTTGTAAGGCGGAAGCGCAATTGAGGAAGAAGATGGCACGCGGTTCAAAAATAGCGACTCTTGCCGGCACTGTCATTATCATACTCATGGCGATTGTGTATTCTTATGCCATACGGGACCAGCTCCACCTGTTTACCAAGGTAAGCTGCTCCTTTATCCCCTATCTTTTCTCGCTCTCCCTTTTCATGGTCTTTTCGGCCGGAGTAACCAACGCTATTCTTCTTTACGCCGTCGGTTTCAGGCTTTCGTTCACTGAAATATTCACTCTTTCTATTCTGACGACTTTTTTTAATTACTTCGGTCCCCTGAGGGCAGGTGCCGCAATAAGGGCAACTTATCTCAAAAACAACCATGGCATGCCGTTCTCGGCCTATGGAGGGCTAATGGCCGCGAACATGCTCTTCATACTGTTCACAGCGGGCCTGATCTGCATCCTGATGTTTCCCTTCTTCAAAGGGATCGATCCGCGCTACATAGGATATCTCCTTCCACTGACGGCTGGCCTAATCCTTTTCCCGGTCCTTATGTTCATACTTAGACCGAATCGGATAGAACCAACGTCACGGCTGAGAAATATCCTGTCCCTAGCCGTAAGATCTATTAACGTAATATTCCAGAATCCCTCTGTCGTCATTCTGGTAGTCCTTTCCATCGTCATCCAGTACGCATCGGGGGCATTCCTGATCTATTTTTCATACAGGACCTTCTCCATAGATCCTGACTACCTCTCCTGCCTTGCGATTGGTGTGTTTCAATCACTTTCAAATTTCATCACCCTTACGCCAAACAACCTCGGTCTGCAGGAATTCATCACAGGCTTCATAGGAAAACTGACTCTGCTCGGCTTTAACCAGAGCCTCATGGTTGCAGCGGTCCTGAGGCTTTGCAACATAATTGTCGTCTTTGTCCTGGCCCCGCTTTGCTGGTTCATCCTTTTCAAGCGGATAAAGCCCCCAAAGGACCTTCTGACTGGCAACAACTCATTCACTGCCAAGGAGATGGAGCATGATTGAAAAAACTGTTCCCAAACCGGTATCGAAAGAAAAAATGAAGGAGTACAACACCGAGGAGACCTTCGACCAGATAAGGCGTTTCTGGAACGACATCGTCTGCGGCCAGCATTATATCCCTGAGAGCCTGGGTATGAAAGGAGATCTGGAATACTTCCATAGAATGCGGGACGAAAGGACCAAGGTGCAGCACTGGCACCATGTGGAGCTTTACGGTTTTATCGAGAAGTACTCACCCCAATATATGCTCGAGATCGGCTGCGGCATAGGGCACGACATCGTCAGGTTCGCACAACTCGGAAACAGGGTCGTGGGAGTTGACCTCGCCGACGACGTTATCAGGTTGGCACAGAGGTATCTTGAGTTAGAGGGAATCTACGGTGATGATTACGGTAATGCCACCGTACAGGTCGCTAACGCGGAAAAGCTTCCTTTCGGGGATGAAACCTTCGACTGCGTAGTCAGCGGAGTGCTCCAGCACACGGTCAATCCTCAGAAAGGTATCGATGAGATTTACCGGGTCCTGAAACCAGGTGGAAGAGCTCATGTCCTGCTCTACAACAGACACTCCCTGAACTATCTTGCGCACCGGATCTTCAACCCAAGGTATGAGGACCCTCTCAGCCTTTCTAAGGAAGTGTGTCCCTTTGCTTACCACTTCACCAAAAAGGAGGTGCTGAAGATGGTCGGTCGATTCTCTCAGGTCCACCATTTTCGTGCCTATCTCTTCGGAACCTGGAAAGGACTTCACAAGATCACCCCCGATTTCATCCGATGGAAGCTTGGAGAATACGTGGGTTGGTTCCACAAAATGCACCTTGTAAAATAACGAAAAATGAAGATACTTTTAGACATCCTCCATCCGGCCCACGTGCACTTCTTCCGAAACGCCGTTGAGGAACTGACCGGGAAAGGCCACGAGGTGCTGGTGACGGCCAGGGACAAGGACCTGACCCTCCGCCTCCTGGATCTTTACGGCATCCCCCATCGGGTGATCAGCCGCGAAGCCTCGGGGAAAGCGGGGCTGGCCGGGGAGCTGGCAACAAGGAACATCAGGCTGGCACGCCTTGTTGTAAAGGAAAAGCCCAGTGTTCTCGGCAGCATCGGGGGGATCTCCACGGCACAGGTCGGATTTATGACGCGGACCAGGAACCTCATTTTCTACGACACGGAGAACGCCACAGTGTCGAACCGCCTTTCCTACCCCTTCGCCACCGAGGTGGTCACGCCCGACTGCTACAGGGGCTGGGTTCCAGAGGGAAAGCATGTCCCCTACGCCGGATACCACGAACTGGCCTACCTTCATCCGGACCGGTTCGCGCCCGACCCGGGCATCCTCTCGACCCACGGCGTCGATCCCCAAGAGCCGTTCACGGTCGTGAGGTTCGTTTCGTGGAAGGCGATGCACGATGTGAAGGCAAGGGGGTACTCACCGGAGGACAAGCTGCTCCTGGCCAGGACCCTGCAGGAGCACGGCAAGGTTTACATCACTTCCGAAGCAGCGCTTCCGGAACAGTTCGAAAAGTATCGCCTGCCCCTGCCCCCCCACCAGGTCCACCATCTCCTGGCCTTCGCGCAGCTTATTATCGGAGAGAGCGCCACCATGGCCTCCGAGAGCGCCGTGCTGGGGACCCCCTTCGTCTACCTGGACGTGGTGGGACGCGGCTACACCGACGAGCAGGAGGGAAGGTACGGGCTGGGCTACAACTTCCGGCCGTGGCAGGTGAGGGAATCCGTCGATAAGGCCGAGGAGGCCCTGAAAGGGAACCTCAAGGACAGCGATCGGTTCAGGGAAGGCCACTCCAGGATGATGGCGGAGAAGATCGACGTGACAGAGTTTATTGTGGAAAGGCTGCTGGACGCAGGGACCCGCCTTCGCTAAAGCTTCCGTCTGCGCCATAGGCTCCGACGTGACAAGTCGGCGTGGCAAGCACGGAGACACGGTGACACGGGGAAGGAACGGGAGAGCCTGGGGGCGTGGGTGCATGGGGGATGAAGAGTTGTATCGAGGTAACGAGGTAAAACCCATGATTACCGTCATTCCGGAAATCACCGCTTGCTTGTCACGGCATAGCCTTGGCGAAGACGGAAGGCGGGATTATCCGGAATCCATGGACTCCGGGTCAAGCCCGGAGTGACAGCCATATGAGTATCCGGGATGACAGCGTCGGGAGAAGGACCTTTTTGCTGACAGCTCAATTTTAACCGGTTGATAACCTTAACGGTTAAGGTATAAAGTTAGTGGCTGGCAACCTTCAACGGCCAACGCTGATAGAGTCGCAAAAAGTCCAATCCGGGACTTTTCGCTCCAAGGAAAGGGAAAAGCGTCTTTTTCCCTTTCCTTACAAATCAATGACTTACAGTGGGAGTCATTGATTTGGGCACCCCGCGCGGGGTGCGTTGATGGACTTTTTGCGAGTCCATCAACGTTAACCATTAATGCTGAAAGGATCCCAGCGATCCTGATATCCTCAAAACCGAGAGAGGCCATACTCAGATTATGAACAGCATCCTTCAAAAGCTCCGCACCGTTTACGAAGCCAGGCCGACGCTTTTCGCCGTTCTCCTTATCACGGCGGCCCTGACCATATTCTACTCCAACAGCTTTACCGCGGACTGGCACTACGACGACTTCCACCACATCAAGGAGAACATCAACATCCGGAAGATCTCCAATATCCCGATGTTCTTCACCGACGCCACCACCTTCAGCCGGAACCCCCAGACGCGCATGTACCGCCCGCTCCTCATGGCCACCCACGCCATCAACTACCAGGTCGGGATATGGACAAACCGGGACGGATATGACGTCGTCGGCTACCACGTGGTGAACTTCCTGTTCCACCTTGTAAGCTCCCTGCTCGTATTTTTCATCACCCTCTTTCTGTTCCGCCGCCGGATCCGCCTCGACGGGATGGACCCTGCCCTGCCTGCGGCCTTCGCCGGACTCCTGTTCGGGCTGCAGACCATAAACACAGAAACCATCGTCTACATCTCCTCCCGCTCCTCCGGCATGGCCACCATGTTCCTGCTGGCCGGGTTCTACTTCTACCTCAAGGCGACGCAGGACCAGGAGACTACCTCCATCCGCTTCCTTCCGTTGGCCTTATCCACCTTCATGTATCTTTGCGGATTCCTTTCCAAGGAGATAGCAGTGACCCTTCCGGGGATGATCTTCCTTTACGAGATATTCCTTAACAGGAGGTGGATGGAAGGCCGTAGCCTCCCTGCAATCATGACAAACCTTACCATACGGCTGGCTCCGTACGGAGTCGTCCTGGTGGGCATCTTGTACACAAGGCTTCAGATCTACGGCGAGAACCTGGCCAGTAGGTTCACCGAAAAGGGCGGAACGCAGGCGGCCGCCGATTGGGTCAGCCAGCTTGCGACCCAGTCCAGGGCAGTTGTTTTCTACATTCGGGAGTGGTTCCTTCCCACCGGCCTTTCCATCGACAAGCCGTTCCAGGTGACCAGGAGCTTTTCCGATGGCAAGGTGCTGCTGTCGTGCCTGGTCATCACTCTCATTGTCGCTGCCGCTCTCAGGTACTGGAAAAAGCATCCCCTAATCACCTTCGGCGTTCTCTGGTTCTTTCTGGCCCTGCTTCCTACATCCCTGTTTCGCCTGAACGTGGTGATCAACGACCACCGCCTTTACCTTCCCGGGTTCGGGTTCGTCCTGGTTTTCACCTACGTTGTGGCCAAGCTTTATCTCCGGTTCCGGTCAGACGGAGGATGGTATTTCAAAACCTTTATCACCATATGTTTGACCATCCTCCTCTTCATGGGCCTCGGGACGTTCAAGCGCAACATGGCCTTTGCCACAGAGGAAACGATCTGGAAGGATGTTATCTTAAAGGACCGCAACTCGGTGCGGGGGTACAACAACCTGGGGATCTACTACGAGCAGAACGGGGATTTCGACCGGGCGCTGCAGCACTACCAGCGCACCATCAAGCTGGCCCCCATGTTCCCGAACCCCTACATCAACGTTGGCAACGTCTACCACAAGAAGAAGGGGTACGAGAACGCGGAAAAGTGGATGAAGCGGGCCATCCAGCTGGACCCGAAGTCAGCCCTGGCCAACTACAACCTGGGTAACATCCTCAGGGAGGCGGGCAAAACCGAGGAAGCGATCGGGGCTTATAAGACAGCCCTGAAGTACAACCCCCGCTACATCGAGGCGGCCAACAACCTGGCCAATATCTACTTCAAGGAGCGCAAATACCCGGAAGCGATCCAATACTACAAGCAGGCCCTGTTCATCGACCCGACATTCGCCATGTCCTACTACAACATCGCCCTGGCCTATGAGAACCTGGGCCAGCCGGCCGTGGCCATCGCCAACTATGAGAAGTTTCTGCGATTCTGGCTCGGGGACAGGAGGTACATATCTCTGGCGTCCTCAAAGATGCAGGCCTTGCAGAAACAGCTCGGCGGGCCCCAGGGGAATTGACCGTCGCGCGCCCCTCGCCTATCCGTACATCTCAACGCGCCATGGTTTAATCAAGAGAAGTGTTACCGCAGAGACCCAGCCTTCGCCAAAGGCTTCCGACCACACCTTCCGAGCTTCCACCTTCGCCAAGGCTACCGTGGACAGGTCGATGGACAGGACGGCAGGCAGGCGCATGGGGAGCGCAGGGGAGAGCCAAAAGCCAAAATACTTTTGGATCAAGAGCAATATGACCGCGGAGTACGAAGGAGGACGCAGGGAATACGGAGCTGTTACCCCGCGTAACCCCGTGTTCCCGCCTTCAGACGGCCGCGGTGCAGTTAATTCATAAGCAGTGTGACCACGGGGTTGCGCAGGGCAAATCGGATACGGCTGCGAGGCGGGATCGAAACCGTTACGCCAAAGAAAGAGGCGGCCGTGAGGCCGCCTCTTTCTTTATAATCTGGGTTAGACGAAGCGTCAACCCAGGTCCGGGTGGGGAACGTCCTCCATCGGCTTTGCCGGAAGAAACTCCTCGGCCACTCTCACCTTCACGTGGGATGCCAGTCCTGTGACCCTGGCATCGACGATGTTCCTGAAACGCTGGCGGACGACGCGCACGCGCACCTCTTCCCTGCTCTCCCCGAAACTTTGCATGCGGCCTTCTGACTTGTCTGCCACGTTAACAAGGTAGGTGCCCATCTCGCCGTCAATGATGGCGGTCTTCCCCTTCTCCATGGCAAAGAGATCCTCCTGCATCTCCTTGAAAAATGTGTCCCCCTGGTAGACTGTCACCTGCTTGAACTCCCCTGTGCTCCCATGTGGGCTTTTAGGACCTGCGGTGGCGTTGGCCGCTTGGCTGAAGGAACCGCCGGCGGCGAGGATCTTCCTCCAGACAGCCGGTGTTTCCTCGTCTACGGCCATTTTGTAAGCGATTTCAACGCTGCCCGGAACGGTAAAGAAACCGGGATTCTGCTGATAGTAGGCGAGGAGTTCTTCGTCCGTCAGTTCAAACTGGGACTCCCGCTCCACCAGGTCCAGGAAGCTGTGATAAAGGAATGTTTTCCTGTAATCGTAAAACAGTTGCAGGACGTACTCCGGAACATCCCCCGGCCATCGTCCGTCCTTGTAATATTCCTGTGCCATGCGCCCAACGGCGACCTGCCGGAGGGTTGCCCCCAGATCCGATCTCACGACATTTGGCCAGGAACTCATCGGGTAGTTGGTCCTGTACGTAGCGTAGCTCTTGCCGTTAATGAGTCGGAAAAGCCGGTAAGAGATCTCGTCATCACCCACCATTGCGACCGTTTCGTCCAGGAGCATCCCGCCGGTGAACTCCTCGAAAACTGCTTTCTCGAGGGCATCCTCCCTGATCTCCATATTCAGGCTTTCAATGTACCTCTGCATCCTGTCGGCCATCCATTGCTGCGAAAGTTGTTCCCTGATACCATCCATGTAGTCTGCCTGAGCTTTTTCATCCATGTCCTGCCGCTCCAGCACCAGGACGATGGCGCTGCCGATGCCGGTCCTTATGGGCCCGTAGACATCGCCCTCAGCGAGGTTGAAGAGCTCGGCGTCGTCCCACCCCTCGAAGAACCCGGAACCGGGAAACACCAGGCCGGTCTGAGGCAGTTCACGGCTGCTGGGCGCCATACCGGTATCCAGGGCGAGAAACTCCTCACGGTTCGAAACACGAGCCAGGATGTCCTCCGCGGTTCCATCCTCAGGCAGCAGTTTCACTGCAAAATTCATCTGTACCCACCGCTTCGGTATCCGGGCGGCCAGAGAATCGGGGTCCACTTCCGCATTAGCAGTGAACCATCGAGTGAAGGTGCCGGCCAGGGCGGTACGGACAGTCAGGTCGAACCTCTGTCTGAAAAAGCGCTCCTTGTGGAGGCCTTCCTTTTCAGCCTCCTTGATTGCGGCATAGTAACGGTGAAAGGACGGCAGGGCGTCGTAAACAGGGTCGACTCCGCTTCCTCCGCCATGTGCACTGCCCTCAACCTGGCCTCCCATCACCCTGACGCTGAACCGCTCGAGTTCCTCAAGGGTCACCGGGGTGGAATCTAGCCATGCCACCACCTGCCCCTGGGCGTATGGGTCCGAAAGGTTTTCCCATCCGCCTTCCCGATACCTGTCCAGGGCGCCTACAACAACCCCTTCCTTCTCAGAAGCGGTTGGGCCAGCAGGCTTTTCGAGACACCCCCACTGGAAAGTGAACAGCAACATGACAGTCCCAAAAAGCAGCAGTCCCTTACTGTATTTCATGGTTTTGTCGACCTCCGTAATGGTACTTAACGTGATCACAATAAAAAGGGGGGCAGCGGCGCGAACTCCACCACTGCTCCCCGTCAATGGCAAGGCGATGCTTTTATACCACTACTGGATCACCTCGACAACCGCGTCCCTGTCCTTGGCCCAGCGGCTGGACATGAACCCGCCCTTCATATAGACGATCTTGCCTTCCTGATTGACGATGAAAAAGGAGGGCGTGTAGGGGAAGTTAAAGCGCGGGGGCAGCTTGAAATCGGGGTCCAGGAGGTATTTGACCCCGTACTTGAACTTGGACTCGTAGGCGTTGACCGCGTCGGCTCCCATCATATCCATGGAGATGGCCACCACGTCGAACTTGCCGGGCATATCGAGCTGGAGGCCAATAAACGCCCCCATCTCGCCCTGGCACGCACTGCATGCGGTGGTCATGAACTGGAAGAATGTGAATGGTTTGTCTGAAATGTTCTTTTTCAGGTCAGTGGGTGCGCCGTCGAGGGTGGCAGCTAAAAGGCCGTCCGGGAGAACATCCCCGACCTTGAGTGGGCCTGCCTCGACGGCGGCCGATTCGTCAGCCGCGAAAACGGGGGCAGCCAGCATGAGGGCCACCAGGGCCACAGCGATGATTACCGGAAATCTCCTCATTTTTACCCCTTTCCTCGGGAAAAACCGCATTGATAAACCTTCTTCGGTCAAAAAAACCCCCCAGGGATTACAGGGGATGCGGGGGCCCGGAGCGCCATGCTCCGAGCCCCCGCGTTTCAACCATAGGATACTACTGTTTCACAAAGCCTGTCTCTTAGTACAGGTGGCAGTACTGGCAGAAGGCCTCGTGGTTGGGGCCCTTGTTCGCATCGGGGAAGTTGGGCACGAAGTCGTTGGCACCGGTAATCGCACCGGCCGTAACCGGGATATTAGCATCCTGAGCCTCGAGGATCATGTTGGCAGAATCGGTCTCTGCATCGTGAACCTGGTGGCAACTGTCGCAGGACATGGAGTCGGTGGCAACAGCCCAGGTGACGTCTTCAAGAGTAGCCCTGGTAGTATCGATATCCTCGAGCCAGGCCTTGGTGACGACGATGTCGAGGATCCCGTTCGTCCGGCCAACGGTATCGCCGGTCATGGGGTGTGTACCCACCGGCATGTGGCAAGCCTGGCAGAAGTCGTCGCGCCCATCGACTACCTCAGCGGCCTCGTTGCCGTTGTTGCCGTCGGTGAATGTGGCGAGCAGCAGGTGGTTGCCGGGGGTGGCGGCGCCGAAGTTGTTCTTGTCAGGCTCGAGCTCGTGGCACGACTCGCACACGATGCCGATGCCATCAGCAACGGCAGGCCGGAACCGGGACCAGCCAGCGGCGGTGGCGTTGGCGCCGTCGACACCAGTCCAGGCGGTACCGGCCGTGTAGACGTTCGCCAACTGCGGGTTCAGGCCGGTTGCTGTAAGGTCTTCACCCGCGCCGACGTGCCCCATGAAGTGCGTGCCGTCTCCGAGCTTCGTGTACCCCGGGGAATCCGTGTTGACGATGGTGGTCAGGAATGCAGCAGCGCCGTCGAGAACCGGCGACCAGTGGGGCGCGTCGTCGAAGTTGAAGTGGCAGTCAAAGCAGGTCTGGCCCATCTGGGCGTTAGCAGCGTCGGTAGCCGGAACAGCGTCCCTGCCGTTGTTGACTGGGAGCCAGTCAGGGTCGAGGCCGATGCCGTCGGCGCTGGCCCAGTTGTGGGCGCCGGAGGAGCTGTGGCATGTGCGGCAGGTCAGCAGGTTGGCGGCAACGTTCTCAAGGTAGGGCACGCCTACGGGGTTGAAGGTCACGTTGGCCGGATGGTGCCCGGCGATGGAACCCGTGTGGCAGTTGTTGCAGATCGCGTTGGAGCTGTCCCTCAGGATGAAGGCGTAATCGACCGCGCCCTGGACCACGTCGGGCCTTTCAACTACAGTGGCTACCGCGTTGGCGGTGGGGTGCATGACGTGGCACGACTCGCAGATGGCCACGGGGGTCATGCCTGTGGCGAAGGTTGTGGCGTCACCCTGGGGCCAGTTGGCCGGGAAGACGGTGACCCACCCGTTGTTGGAGGGCGTGATGCCGTCCAGGGGGTGGGTATAGCCAGTTGCGCCGGGGTCGACCGCGCCACCAACGACGGTGTAGTCAACAGACTCAGTTCCGTTGTGGCACGCCTCGCAGAAGGCGTTGTCCACGCCGAAACCGGAAGCTACGGAACGGGAGAGGCCCGTGGGTGCAACATAGGCGAGGGCGGTGGAGCTCTGGTCGATGTTCAGGAAGTTGGAATAAGGTGTGTGCGCCGTGGCGGTCCCGAAAAGGAGGTTATCGTCCGCGTCGCCCTGGGCACCGTGGACAGCGTGGCAGGTAACGCACACGACGCCGCCGGTGGCTCCGCCAGAGAGGTGACCACCTAGGTTCCAGCCGTCAACAACGGCCGACAGGCCGACCTGGAAGTCGGCGCTGATCGCAATGGTCTGGGAAGCGTCGTTGAGGAGAGCATCAACGTCGGTGCCCACGGGGTGGGAACCGGGGTTAGCAAGCCTCGTGTTGGCAGGGCCCCAGGTGGCAATGGTCGCCAGCTGGGTAGTGAAGCCGGTGGTGGCGTCATAGTGCCTGTTGGGGTGGCACGCGCCGCACATCGCGTCCAGGTCGGTCCTCAGGAACGGCCGGTTGGCGTCGTTGTGCACGTTGTGGCAGGAGGTGCACTCCATGCTCGGCGCAGCATCGGACACGTAGGGCAGCGCCGAGGAGGTCAGAAAACCGTTGGCGGTGTTGTCGGGGTACTGGTCGTAGGTCATCTGGGCCACATCACCGTGGCTATAGGTGCCGTAGACGTAATCGTCCGACTGGGCCGGGATGGTCACGCCGGCATACGCGCCGCCGGAGAAATGGCAGGCAGCGCACAGGTTACCGACGATGCCACCGCCGGCAGCCGCGCCCGGGTCGGGGAAGAGGCGATCACCCTGGGTGCCGTGGGGCAGGTGGCACGGGGAACAGACACCCGCCTTCACGATACCTGAGTACGCCAGTGACATGTCGTGGGAAGTGAGGGCGACGCCAGCAGAGGCGGCCATTGGGATTGCCAGCAAAGCCGCTGCGGCAAGGATCACAAGAATCTTTCTCATCATAATTCTCCTTTTTGAATGAAATCCGTCTTAAATCTTAGTTATGAAAGCTCCCACGCTCTCATATCCGGTATCGCAGGCCCTTTTCCGTTTCTTTTCACCTCCTTTTCGCGCCCGAACCCGGACCCGGGGTCCTGGCCAACCATGGATATTGCGTCATTATTTTCAAGCCTTAGGTAAGGCCGCCATGAACTTTTCTGTCGCTCCTTAGCCCTAGTCCTTCTTAAAGGTTGTCTTTTTGTCCCACTGGACGGTGCGTACGGAGAAGTACTTCTCGAAACCGTGCTTGGCCCACAGGCGGCCGTCAGGGGTGAAAAAGATTCGGCTGATTGCGCCGACATCCAGCTTGGGCCGCTCTCCCCCCAGTTCCGGATCCGGCGCCAGGGGTGTGCCGCCGATGTGATACAGGTACTTGCCCTTCTTGGGATCGAAGGCCTGGATGGAGCCCACTCCCGAGTCGGCCACGAGGATGCTGCCATCGACCGGGTTCTTCAGGAAATCACTTACCCCCAGGAATCCGCCGATAAAGCCGTCATGGGTCCCCTCTTCGCCTATAACATATTTGACATCCATGGTTTCCGGGTCGAAGGCAACAATACGGTGGACCAGGGGTTCGCCGGCCCAGGCGAGGCCCGGTTCGATCTCCATCATGATCCCGGCGCCAATCGTATCCATGTGCTCTCCGTCCCGGACATACCCTCCCCGCCAATCAAGGAGTTCTCCCGTTTCAAGGTCCACCTCGTAGAAGATAGGAGCCCGGTTCTCACTCACGAGAACCAGACCCGAGGAGCTAACGAAAGCCGCATTGGGTATGAGGCGTACCTTTTTTATCCTCTGTTGAAGGAGGGACCAGATATCATCCCGGTCGTCGGGGGGGAGAGTCGGCTTGAAGGCCCACCTGAACTGGCCGTCCAGGTCAAGGGCCAGGAGGGTGCTGGAGAAGGCGTCCACCAAAAGGATGAGGTTCTCGTCCTCGTAGATGTTGATCCTGTCCGCGTTCTTGAGCTTAAGGTTGTGCTCTGCGTTAAACCTGCTCAGGGGAATTGTTGTGAGCACCTCGAATTCCGGAGGGGGTGACAGGTGTACAATCGTCCCCTTCTCGCCGGTCGCCAACCACAGGTCGCCCTCACTGCCTACAGCCAGGCCCCAGGCATCCGTGGTAGAGTTCCGGCCTAAGAATCTTACCTGTTCGACCTCGGCGGAGGGTACCGCCACCATGTCGATCTTGATGACTTCCGCCGCCTTTTCGGGTTCCTTCAACATGGTCTTTTCCGCGGCAGACCGTGCTGTTTCCTTGCCGGTGATATCCTTGCCGGTGACCGCGTACCAGTAATCCTTGCCGAACTCTATGTCGGCGTCCTTGAAGTTGTCGGTCCCCTGCACCGAGGAGAGGAGGGTCCAGGGGCCCTCGGCACTCTCGGAGCGGTAGACGTTGGAGATCACCGAACCTGGAGATGGGGTCCACCGGACACCGATGCGCTTGTCCTGGGCGTTTGGACGGAGCATAACTCCCGTAGGCGGCTCAAGGGTGACGATCTTGATGACACCGCGCGCACTCCTGGGGCTTTCAGCTCCGGAAGCATCCACCGCCGTTACTTCGTAGACATGCTCACCAGCGGCCTCGGGCGCGAGCCCCATGTACTGGTTGGCAGGAGACTCCGCCACCTTCTGTCCGTCCATATACACGATGTACTTGACGCCACCAGGGACAGGGAGCCACATGGCGATGATCTGGTTGCCCGCCAGCATGGGCTGGCCCGGCAGCCAGTTGGGGGCCGTCAGAGCCGCAGACGCCACCTGCGGCGCCGCCGCGGCGAAGGCAACGGCCAGCGCCATGAACAATAAAGCAAGTGTCTTGTTTTTACCTGTTCTCATACCTGTCGTACGTCTCATTGAAACCTCCTTCTTCTAATGGTTACGCAAGTTTCGTTCCACTTTCATGTCAATTATGGCGGATATGGGTACGGCTTTTCCTCTTTGATTTCAAACAGTTAAAGGCACTGGTCCATACCGCCCTCACCCTGCGTCGATTCGGCTCTGAATTATGGGAGAATACACCCATACCCTGCGGTATTTGCCCCAATGCACCGGTATGGGAGTAGGGGAGTAAGGGGGAGTGAGAGTATGGAGGTATGGAGGTATGGGAGTAAGGGAGTGGGCGGATTGAGAGTATGGAGGTATGGGGGTATGGAGGTAAAACCCAATAAATCCATTCAGAGGTCTCAGATCCATTCCTCATCCCTTGTCCTTGAATGTCCATTTGCCCGCGTTGTCTATCATGCTGATAATCTGCGCAATGATCACCCGGTATGCCGTGTCCAACTCAGTTAAGGTCTCTTCACCCAGATAACCGCACTTCTCCGCGAATTTCAGCCACACCTGCGTCTCACCGGCCTCAGCCTCAGCATCACTCAACTTGGACACAAATGCTCTCTTGTACCTTCTTTTCCTCCATGCTTCCGCGATATTGGCGCACACAGAACGCGAAGAGCGCCTGATCTGATCGACAAGAGAGTACCTTTCCTCCACCGGAAAGGACTTCGTAATTTTGAAGATCTGCATAGCCGTATCCATCGCACCTTGAAAAACCCGCAGATCTTCATAATCTTTGACGAACTCTTTATTGCCGGTAATTGGTTTACTCTCTTCAGGAAATGATCTATATGATCAAATGGTTACGTTGCTCCTTCTATACAGAATTTACCCCCTTACTCCCCTACTCCCTTACCTCCATACCGCGACAATACGCCAGGTCACAGAAGCTCGTGCTTCTTCATCCTGTACCGCAGCGTGTCCCGGGAGATTCCCAACAGCCGGGCGGCCCTGGACTGGTTGTTCCTGGAGCGGGAAAGGGCCTCCTCGATGAGGCGGCGTTCCATCTCATCCAGGTTCAGGGTGTCGGTACCACCCGGCCGGGCCTGCACAGCCTCCCTGCTCCTCAGGGCCAGGGCCCCGGCGTCGAGCACCTCGTCGGCGGAGAGGATCATGGCCCTTTCGATGACGTTCTTAAGCTCCCGCACGTTGCCGGGCCAGCCATACTCCTCCATGACCCTCACGGCCACGGGCTCGATGCGCTTGATCTTCTTGCCCAGGTCCCGGCTGAAGTCCTCAAGGAACTTCTCGGCCAGGGGGATCACGTCCTCGGGACGTTCCCTGAGAGGGGGCACCCTTATGGGGATGACGTTGAGCCGGTAGAAAAGGTCCTCCCGGAACGCCTTTTCCCTGATCCGCTCTTCGAGGTCCCTGTTGGTGGCCGCAATGATCCGCACGTCCACCGAGATGTCCCTGGTGCCGCCGACCCGCTTGAAGGTCCGCGTCTCCAAAAACCTCAGCAGCTTGGCCTGCAGGGCCAGGTCCATGTCGCCGATCTCGTCGAGAAACAGGGTCCCGCCGTCGGTGATCTCGAAAAGGCCTTTCTTCAGCGTCCTGGCGTCGGTGAAGGCCCCCTTTTCGTGGCCGAACAGCTCGCTTTCCAGCAGTTCCCTGGGAAGGGCGGTGCAGTTCAAGGGCATGAACGGCATATCCCTGCGGCCGCTTTCGAAATGGATCACCTGGGCCAGGAGGTCCTTGCCGGTGCCGCTTTCCCCCGTCAGCAGCACGGTGGTGGCGTCGGACAGGACGATCTTCCTGGCCACATCCACGACCTGTTCCATGGCCCCGCTGGCGTAGATAAAACTGGAAAAACTGTACCGGGAACCTTCCTGCTCCCGGTAGCGGCTCACCTCGTCCCGAAGCCGCCGGTTTTCCAGCGACTTGTCCACCACCATGCGCACTTCGTCCAGGTTGAACGGCTTGGGGATGTAATCGAAGGCCCCGTCCCTCATGGCAGTGACGGCGACCGAAAGATCCGAGGTCGCTGTGACCATGACCACGGCGCAATCGGGCCGCTGCTCCTTGATGCTCTTTAAAAGGTCCAGGCCGCTCATTCCGGGGAGCTGGATGTCCAACAGGACGAGGTCCGGCTCCTCGCGGTCCATGAGGGCGAGGCCCTCCTCGGCCGAGGCGGCCAGGACGATCTCGTAACCGTGCTCGACGAGGTTCTGCTGGAGGGACCAGCGGATGAGGTATTCGTCGTCGACGACGAGGATGCGGCCTTTAGAGGCCATCTTTTTTCACCACAGAGGACACAGAGAACACCTCAACCGAAAAACAAGGGGAAAGACACAACATCGAAAAACTGAAAGCTTTCACCACAGAGAACACAGAGAGCACAGAGTAAACCTCAAACAAAAAGGGGGAAAAGCAAAAACTGAGACACAGTTCGGGTCCCCCGGCAAAGCCGGGGGGGTTCCCTAAGTACTAAACATCAAAGAACAAACCTTCTTATACCATCCTTCAGGAGGCGAACGTTGAAATTTATCAATAAACCGGTCCTTATGCCAGATAATTTCATATATGTAAGAAGTTGGGCTTCATGGATCGGGAGCAGTTTTTCGACGGACTTGATCTCAACGACCAGGGAATCCTCAACAAGGAGGTCCATGCGGAAACCGCAATCCAGCTCGGCAGATTTGTAACGGACCGGCAAAGGGAACTGTCTCTGGAACTCCACACCCTGCAAAAGCAGTTCATGGCACAGGCATTCTTGATAGGCCGATTCCAGGAGGCCTGGTCCCAGTTCCCTGTGCACTTCAATGGCGGCGCCTATAAGCCTGCCGGTCAAGGGATCATTGTCGGCCATTTACGCTTGTCCCGCCTTTTTCCCCTGTTTCGCACACATGGAAAAATCGTAAACAGGTGGCATCACCCAAAGCCATAAAAGCCTTTCCCCCTGATCCAGCCCTTCTCCGCTCTTCTCTGTGCCCTCTGTGGTGAAAGCCTTCAGCGCTTTAACGGCGTACGCCCAAGCCTTTCCCCCTGATCCAGCCCTTCTCCGCTCTTCTCGGCGCCCTCTGTGGTGAAAGCCTTCAGCGCTTTAACGGCGTACGCCCAAGCCTTTCCCCCTGATCCAGCCCTTCTCCGCTCTTCTCGGCGCCCTCTGTGGCTCTGTGGTGAACGCTCTTTACGCTCTGACGGCATACGCCTGAGGATCCCCCCTAAAGAGATTTGTGCTTTCCTCCGACTTTCTCCGTGGCTCCGTGGTGAAAAATGCCGCTTTTACAGGAACCGTGCCTTCCCCCCTGTTTCGCTTTTCCTCTGTGTTCTCTGTGATCTCTGTGGTAAAAATGCCGCTTTTACAGGAACCCGAGATTGCTTCACATGGGTTTAGTATCTTTCACCCCCACCTCAGTCCTCCCCCCTCAAGGGGGAGGAAGATTAAGGAACTGGACTATTTTAGGGTTCGCGATGACAAGCCTTACTCCAGATTCAGCCTTCCTCAGCATCCTCTGTGTTTTGAGGTTGAACCAGCTCTTTTCGCAAATAGATCCTGAAAGTGGTCCCCTCGCCCACCTTGCTGCTGACGGTGATGCGCCCGTCGTGCTGCTCTACGATGCGCATGGTAATGGGCAGCCCGAGGCCGGTGCCCTGGGTCTTGGTGGTAAAGAAGGGGGTGAAGATGCTGCGCAGCTTGTCCTCCTCGATGCCGGAGCCCGTGTCGGTGAAGGAGATCATGACGTAATCGGCCGCGGGATGGACCTCCCCGAGATCTTCCTCCGGAGCCGTCCGCACCGTGACGGTCAAGGTTCCACCCTGCCGCATGGCCTGGATCGCGTTCACCGCCATGTTGAGGAACACCTGGCGGATCAGATCAGGGTCCACCGGAACTGTCGGCATCTCCGGGTCGATCTCAAGGTCGATGGCGACGCCCTGCCCCTTTATCTCGGGCATCTGCTCCACCAGGAACAAGGTCCTTTCCATGACCTGGCCCAGATCAGTGGGGACGATCTGGGGAACCGACGGCCGGGCAAAGTCCAGGAGTCCCCGGATGGTCGAGTCGAGGCGCTCGATGAGCTTGAGGATCTCCTGGGTCACCGGCTGCCTCGGGTCATCATCGGAAAATTCCCTGGCCAGTATCTGGGTGGCGCCGGCAATACCGGCCAGGGGGTTCTTGATCTCGTGGGCGATGCCGGCGGCAAGCTCCCCGAGGGTGGCCAGCCTGTCCGCTCTTTTCAGCTGCTCGGCATGGAACCTCTTGAGTTCCTGCTCTGAGTGGTCGAGCTGCTCAAGCATGGAGTTCAGGCTCTGCGCCAGCCGTCCGAGCTCGTCCTGCCGCCGGATCTCGGCCCGGGCCTTGAGGTTGCCCTTTTCCGCCTTGGCCATGGTCCGCACCAGCCGGTTTACCGGCATGTTGACCAGGATCCACATGCTGATGCTGATGGCGATGACGACAAGAATGACGGTCGTGAAGGTGGTGGCGAAAAGGAACCGGCTGTTGGCGGCGATCCTCTTTTCCGTCGGGGCCATGGACACGCAGACGTCCAGGACGCCCAGGATCTCCCTTTCGTGACCGTGGCAGCGCCGGCACTCGAGGGCGTTTTCGATGGGCTGGACCATACAGAACGACCGGTGACCGCTCTCTTCCGACTTGAAGGGGCGGGTCCTCTCCTTGCTCTGGTAAACGGAAAAGTCGAGGGAATCGACGGCAAGGCCCACCTCCTCCGGATCGGCCGAGTAGGTGATGATCCCGTCCTCGTCGAAGACCCGGACGGTGTCGATCTCCGGAACGGCGCCCACGTTGGCGACAATCTTCTGGACATCCTTCTGGCAGAACCCGCTCATCTCCACGATGATGGAGTTCATGATCGTCGCCGACATGATGGTGGCCTTGGTCATGGCCTCCTCGATGGCCTGCTGCTGCCAGTTGCGCTTGGTCAGCATGGCCGTGGTGCCCAGCGCGATGGCCAGGATCATGGCGATGATGAGGTTGACCCTGACGGCCAGGTGGCGGGTCAGCATTTACAGGCTCTCTTTCATGGGCAGGTGTCCGCGTGTCTAAGTGGCTAAGTGGCCAAGTATCCAAGTATCCAAGTACCTATGTGGCCAGGTATCTGGTTCTCCATATATCTGGATTCCGGATAATCCCGCTCCCGGCGTCGATTTCCGGAATGACGGGGCACTGTGCCCATACGCCCCAAGAGCCTTGACGCAGAGTTACGCAGTTCATCCGCCATAGCTGGTCGAGAGGCGTTAGCAACGGTGGAAGACGGCTCACTGGTAGGCCGCACGTCCCGCGGAGTTTCGCAGTCAGGTCCTAGAAAAAATCCGGATTCTGGGGTTCCACTGCGGCCCTCTGCGACAGCGCCTG
>JARGFV010000023.1 GCA_029210545.1 bacterium | reverse complement strand
CACTGACATATTTGCCGGTCATTGATCCGGGCGCCTCTCCCAGGCGCGGTGAGTCATTGATTTGGGCGCCCCGCGCGGGGCGCATTGATGGACTTTTTGCGAGTCCACCATATTTCAAAATTCAAAAAACGCACACCATGGATTATTCATATGAAATGTGCGATTTGAATTTTGAAATTATTCGACGAACATACAATCCCCGTAGCTGTAAAACCGGTATTTCTCCCTCACCGCCTCCCCGTAAGCCGCTATCACCCGTTCCGTGCCGCCGAAGGCGCACACCAGCATGAGGAGGGTGGATCGGGGCAAATGGAAATTTGTGAGAAGTGCGTCCACGACCTTGAACCGGTATCCCGGGGTGATGAAAAGGCCTGTATTCCCATCACCGGCCTTGAGATGCCGGCCGCCGGACCCCGATTCGAGGGTCCTGACCACGGTCGTGCCCACTGCGATCACGCGCCCACCCGACCTTTTTGCCGCCATCACCGCCGCCGCCGTTTCCTCCGGGATGTGGTAGAGCTCCATCTCCATGGTATGCATGGAAATGTCCCGGACCCGGACCGGCTGGAAGGTGCCCGGACCCACGTGAAGGGTTACACTTGCGATCCCGACCCCGGAAGACGCGATGGCCTGGATGGTGGCGGTGTCAAAATGCAGACCGGCAGTGGGGGCCGCCACAGCTCCCAACCGGTCGGCGTAAACCGTCTGGTAGCGAACCTCGTCCTCGGCGCCGGGACCGGAGCTGTCCCGCCTGATGTATGGCGGAAGGGGTATCCGGCCATACCGGCTGATCGCTTCGGCGACCGAGACCACACCCCCGGACACGGTGAAAAGCTCCCCTTTGCGATGGACCACCAGCGTGTCGGCCCCCGCGTCACCCAGGAACACCTCCTCGCTGTCCCGCATCCGGCGCCCGGGACGAACCAGGCAGGAGGCCTGCCCCCCGGCGTCGGGATAGTGCTTCAGCATCAGCTCCACCGAGCCTCCCGAAACCCTTCTGCACGTGATGCGCGCCGGAAAGACCTTCGTATCGTTGAGGATCAGGAGGTCTCCCGGCCGAAGGAGGCCGACGAGGTCCGTAAACCCCAGGTGCCCGACGGTGCCCGAACCGCGATCCAGGTGCAGAAGCCTCGACCCCGTTCTCCGGGCCGCCGGAACCTGAGCGATAAGCGATCCGGGGAGGGAATATTTGTAGGTTTCAATGTCTGTATGATTTTTTTTGGTCATCGTCTGTCATTCGGTAATGCTGGACATTTATCTCAAATCTTTAAAAAAACAACAACTTGCAGGAATCTGAAATCTGAGATTTGAGATTGCGGCGCCGCTAATACGCGCGCCGGACTTCCGCTCCCGTGTAGTACCTGGCGAGGATTTGACGGTAGCTCATCCCACTGAGGGCTCCGCCCCTCGCCTCCACTGGCAAAGCCCCACGCCGTGACCGTACCCCGCCCCCCGGAAGATAACCCGGTCGGCGGATACAGCCAGGGAGAAACGGTTGTCGAGGCGGACTCCCGAGGGGGCGGGACTGAACACCGCAAGCCTGACCTTGCTCACTACCGTGCCCCATCGCCCGTCATCGAAACTCTCGACGGTAAAGGACTCCCCCCTCACCACCGACCTGGGAGTGTGCTCATCAAGGAGCAGACGGATGTCGGGCTGAGCACCGGCGCATGCCTTTTGAGGGGTGGCCTGGAAGACGATAAAGGTGATGCCCAAAGAAGCTGCCATTATCGGGACACAGCCCATGAAATACCCGCATCCAGGGAACATGGCATGAGTATTCAGGACAACCCCGCAAAAGTCTCTTCGAGCAATTTTACGAGGCGGTGGAGGAGGTTTTTTAAACAAGTCACGGACTCTGCCCCTGACCCGGTTGAGCGAGGTCGGAATTGCCGTAATTGAAACTGCAACTGAGACTCACTTTCCCAACCCCAGGTATCGGGAAAGGGCGACGAGGAGCAGGCCGGCCCCGATGCTGGCGAGACCCAATCCCCTGAGGACCCCGGCAGGCAGGCCGAGCAGCTTGATCACCATCTGCTTGACAGCCTCCGGACCGAGGAAATAGGGCATCCCCTCGATGATCAGGGCGAGTCCCAGGGCGGCGAGAAAAATATCGAGTTGGAATTGCATAAGAAGTCTGCGGTTTACAGTTTACTGTTTACAGTGAATGTTGGCGTTCGTCTGTTCACGAATTACTGTACACCGTAAACCGTGAACTGTGAACTTGCTCCAACGCCCTTACCATATCCCCCGCCGTGGCGCAACATGGGGCGGATGGAAGGGTGTGTTGCGCCCACATATTGCAGGGTTTGAACTATTCTGCTAATAGTACAATATTGAAATCTTTCAGCTAGCCCCTCGTTGACAGTGCCGGCCGGCAACGGAAGGTCATAATTGTGAAAAACAGATGAACGTCTACCTGATCCTTGCAATTCTGGCTGTCGCCGTCCTCGCCCTGGGGGGGAGCCTTCTTTACATCCTCATATTCCTGGGCCGACTGGGCAAAGCCACCGACAGTGAGGACAGGTCCGGAAGCCCGATCGCCTATCCAACGACTTTTTTCCCGATCCTGTCCAGGATTGCCGAACGTTACGCTCAATCCGAGAAGTCCCTCTCCGAGCAGAAAGGACTGGAGAGTTTCCAGACACGCGTGACCACCTTCGAGAAACAGGAGATAGCTCACCTCCTCGAAAAGGAGGAACTCTCACGTGAGCTGGTAAAACAGCTGGAGGAAACCCGCCAGGCCAACCTCACCGTTTCAACCCTCAATATAAATCTGGAAACCATGAACGTCAGCCTCAACGAGGCGATCAACAGGCTCTCGGCTCTTAATCAGATAAGCCGCATGATGGGCATGGAACATGATAAAAAGCAGATCTACAGCATGGCCGTCTCCCTCCCTGCAGAGCTTCTGCAGGCCGAGATCGGGCACCTCCTTCTCCTGGACGCGGAAAGGGGTGAACTGGTCGTGGAGTACTCCCAGGGGATGCCCGAAAGAAGAGTTTCCGGGAAGCGCTCGGTTCCGCTTGGCCAGGGCCTTGCCGGCTGGGTAGCCGCGAACAGGAAACCGCTCCTCGTGGAGGATTTCTCTTCCCAGGACACCTTTTCGCCGGTGAGCAGCATCGGGTATGAACGGAAAACAGCCATCTCGGCTCCCGTCATGATCAGCGATGAGCTCATCGGCGTGATCTCCCTTATCAACCGCAGGAACCGGATGCCCTTCTCCGAAGGGGAAAAGACCCTCCTCGCCACCATCGCCTCGGAAACGGCCATGGCTATCCATAACGCCCTTCTTCTCGAGAAGATCCAGAAGAGCTACTTCTCCATGGTCCAGTCACTCATCGTGGCCGTCGAATCCAAGGACATGTATACCAAGGGCCACTCCGAGCGGGTGACCCAGTATTCCCTGCTCATCGCCGAGCAAATGGGTTTGACAATGGATCAGCTGGAGGTGGTCCAGCAGGCCTCCGTCCTCCACGATATCGGGAAGATCACCATCGATCTGAGCATCCTCAACAAACCCACCACACTGAATTCGGAAGAGTACGACAAGATCATGGACCATCCCCTCACCGGGTACAGGATCCTCGAACCGATCGATTTCGACGACAAGATCAAGCAGTGTGTCCTGCAGCACCACGAGCGGCTGGACGGAAAGGGATACCCCAACGGAATGCGGGAGGAGGAGATCTTTCTGGAGTCAAGGATCCTGGCAGCAGCTGACGCCTTCGACGCCATGACCACCAAACGCCCCTACCGCGATCCCATGAACATCTCGGAAGCCCTCCGCGAGATGGAAAAGCACACCGGGACACAGTTCGACCCGGATGTCGTTGCTGTCCTGAAGAAGATCGTCAACGCGATGACGAGTTCAGGCGTCAGCACCATGATCGTATAACGATCATGGTGCTGACGCTAATTCCAGATTTCACATTCCATATTCCAAAGCAAAACCGGCGATGCCCGGGGTAATAAATTCAAAAGTACTTATTTGCTTTCCCTGCGGCCCCCTGCGGAATGGGCGGCCTACCAGCGGGCCACCTTTGCGTAACTCCGCGTTACAGCTTTTGATCCTGAGACAGATTGCCACGTCGTCACGCTGAAGCCGTGACTCCCCGCAATGACAAACGTTACCTCCGGATTTTCCCCATTTCACCGATTCCCCGTTTCAGAATGAACTTACCCCGTTACCCCGATACACCGACACTCCCATACGGGTTTTCTCCCCCTCGCCAATTCTCCCCCTCGCCCCCTCGTGCGTGAAGGGACCCGGTTGTCATTTCACCAACGGTAAGGTGAAATGAAATGTGGTCCCTTCACCAAGAGCGCTTTCCGCCCAGATCTTCCCACCATGGGCCTGAACGATCCTCTTGCAGATGGCAAGACCCAGGCCTGTGCCTTCCACCTTGCCGGGGGGGCCCACCTGGGCGAACTCCTCGAAGATGTGGGGCAGGTCCTCCCGGCTGATCCCGATACCGGTATCGGCGACGATGAGTTCCAGGAACGCCGGGTCGGTTCGGCGTCCGTGCCTGGCCAATACTGTGATCTTTCCGTTCTCGGGTGTGAACTTGATGGCGTTCCCGACGAGGTTGATGAGGACCTGGATGACCCTGTCCTCATCAAAAGTGGCTGCGGCCTCCATCCCGTCCTCCAGGATATCCAGGGTCAGCTTCTTCTTCTGCAGAAGGGGGATCATCTGGCCAGCCACTTTATGCACCGCCCGGATCACGGGCATCTCCCCGACTTCCATGGGCATACGGCCCGCCTCGATCTTCGCCAGGTCCAGCATGTCGCTGATGAGAGCCTCCATGCGGTGACAGCTGCCGAGGGCCTCACTCACGATCCCGCTCTGCGAGTCGCTCAGTTCCCCGGCAAACCCGTCCTGGAGGCTGTCCAGGTAGCCTCCCACCACCGAGAGAGGTGTTTTCAGCTCGTGGGTGGCGATCCCCAGGAAGTTGGATTTCAGCTTGTCGAGCTCCAGCAGCTTTTCGTTGGCTCCTTTAAGGCTCTCGTTGATCCGCACCAGTTCGCTGTTGGCCACGTTAAGAGCCTCCGTCCGGTCCACCACCATCTCCTCGAGATGCTTCTGGTAGTTATCCACCTCCTGCCTGTACCGGACCAGCTCCTCCACCATTTTGTTGAAGTTGGCTGACAATGTGCCCACCTCATCGTAGCCTCTCACCGGCACCGGAGGAGGTGTCTTCCCCAGGCCGAGGTCCTTGATCCCCTCCGTCAGGTTCTCCAGGGGTTCCGTAAGACGGTTGACTGCCGCTATGAGAGCCAGGAGCCCCAGGATGTAGACGATAAAGGCGTTTAGAGCGATAAGCCTGGTGATCTTGGCAACGATGGCGGAAACGTCTGTGATGTCAAAACCGAGGAGAAAAAACCAGGTCTGCCCTTCCGTAGACACGTTAAAGCCGCTGTAGACCTCCAGGACATCTTCAGAGACGTGGTACTTCACATCGTCTGCGGAAAGGTCGTAAAGCTCGCTTAAGGGAAGGGACCTCCTGATCTCGTACCCGGGACGCGAGCAGTTCTGCTCCAGGACCTTGCCGGTCAGGTCGAAGACGCTGGCGTAAATGATGCTCGGGTCCTCGCAGATCCGCTGCACCACATCGCGCACAGTATGCCGGCTGTCTTCTACCGTCGCTGCCAGGCTCAGGTCAGATCCCACGAAACGTGCCACGGAAGCGGCTCGGCGCTGCACCTCTGCCAGGATAAAGTTCCTGGCCTGGCTGATGATGGAGAGTCCGATGACAAAAACAGCTGAAAGGAGGATGACGAGCAGGCCTGCGATCGCCTTCCGCCGGATGCTCATGAAAACCCATCGAAAGGGATGGGTCAGGATCTGCCCGACAGAAACGGCTACCGTATTTTTCACACGCAGCACCTAGAGAATGTGCCGCAGAACCTTGTCCACGACCTCCACCGCCTTGAAAGGTTTCGTGATGTACTCCACGGCCCCGAGGTTTCTCGCCTTTTGCATGTCCTCCCTGGACCTGCGGGCCGTGAGCATGATGACCGGGATCATTTCAGTTTCCGGGTTTTCCTTGAGCTTTTCAAGCACCTGGAAACCGTCCATCTTGGGCATCATGATATCCAGGAGAATGAGGTCCGGTGCAATGCCGCCCACCTTTTCCAGGGCTTCCTTGCCGTTGAAGGCGATCTGGACATTCAGACCCTTGGAAAGGAAAAGGAACTGGAGCATCTGCGTCAGGGATGCCTTGTCCTCAACCACGAGAACTGTCTTCCTGTCTGAGCTCATACCTGCCTCCGTTGTGTTACCCTGGTGCGGCGGACCCTCCCCGCCTGCCTGGAAATCAGCCTTGTGAACTTATAGCACAAATACTCCGGGGACGGAAGAATTCCCCACAATCGTCATTGATATTTTTTCCGATGGTCGAATATTCCGCGCTATTGCAGGCTCCCGCCGATTCGGTTATGTTGGTTTCATGAAAACGCCTTTCCCAAAACCGTCCGGCACCGTTTCAAGGCTGGCGGGCAAATGGTGGCGGTTGATCCTGGAGCGGGTCCAGACCCTGCGTTTTCAGCTTATGGGAATCGTCATCCTCAGTGTCCTTGTCCCCTCCTTCCTCGAAGGATGGTTCGCCAGCGGCCGGATCGGGGACACCCTGATACACCAGGTTCATACGGAGATCAATAACAGGACCGTCGACGCGGCGCGGCAGGTGAGCGACAAGCTCAGGCGCCTCGAACAGGATGTCCGCGCCTATTCCTCGTCCTTTCTCCTCAACGATGAAGTTCGAAACGTTCAGAACAGCGCGGGAAAAGACACGCACGAAAAATCGATGAACAACATCGACCGCTACCTCACTTACCTTCTCGAGGACACGGACGACTTTTCCGGATTCGCCATCATCAATTCGGACGGAACCGTTTTTGCCTCACGGGTCAATGAGGGGGAAATGATCCCCACCGACCCCCTGCCCGAGCTGAAAGGGTTCCAATCGGTCTTCGTTGAGCTGAGCGGGGATGGCCCTCCCAGGATCATGATCCTGCAGCGCATGAGTTACGGCGGCGGCATCAGTACCACCATCTTCGCGGCGATCGTAAGGGGAGAGGTGCTCCAGTCAGCTGTGAACGCCCTGTCCCAGCCGGACGCGGCCCTTTACCTCCTGGACGGGAGCGGAAAGATAAAGGCCGCCAACATTGAGGTCGGGGATGACGGCTACGCACCGAAAGGCACGCGCGACCTTATCGACGGCAGGGAAAGTCAGGCCGTCTACATGGGGGTCCTCGGCCGGAAGGTCATTGCCACATGGAGCGACATCGACGAGTTCCCCTGGGGCGTCATTCTGGAGACCTCCTACGACGAAGCCATGAAACCGCTGCTCATATTCAGGGCTCAGGTGTTTCTCATGGCCCTCATCCTCGCGGGTATTTTCCTCGTCCCCGCCCTGCTCGTTGCCAGGACCATCGTCCTGCCCCTCGAGGAACTCAGTCGGGTCTCGCGCCAGATAAGGTCCGGCAAACCGGGGCTGGAGGTCAGTGCCAGGGCGGGTGGTGAACTGGGAGAGTTCATTCAGACCTTCAACAGCATGTCCATGAGCCTCCAGGAAAGCCTGGAAGAGATCCGCGCCAACAGCGAGCAGATGCGGGTCATGACCATTACCGACCCCCTCACCGGCCGCTACAACAGGCGCTACATAGAGGATTATCTGCCGCGGGAGCTGGAGCTGTCGGTCAGGACCGGCCAGCCCCTGACCGTACTCATGATCGACCTGGACAGGTTCAAGAGTTACAACGACACCTACGGCCATATCGCCGGGGATGAAGCTCTCAGGCGGCTGGCTAACCTTCTGGTCAGCAGCGTTCGAAAGACAGACGTTGTCGCCCGTTTCGGAGGGGAGGAGTGGATCGTCTGCCTGAGCCACACCGAGGGGAGGGGCGGTGCGTTGATCGCCGAGAAGATCCGTGAGGCCGTTGAAAAAAACGTTTTCATGCTCAAGGGGAAAGAGACCAGGATCACCATCAGCGTCGGGCTTGCCACCGCCCCCGAAGACGGTTCATCTTTCGAGGAGATCGTGGAGGCCGCCGACACAGCCATGTATATTGCCAAGGAAGCTGGACGCAACCGCGTCGAGTCGTTTACTGGACCTGTTCCCGGAGGATCCAGCCCTCGAGACCGGAAGGACTCTCGACCCGGATCCATCCCCCCTTCTTCTCCTGACCCCTCGCGTAATCGCCCTGGGAAAGGTAGCCAAGGCTCTGGGAAGAGTCGGAAGGGGACTTCCTCAAAGCGGCGTTCCTGACCTTCACCGTCATCTGCCTGGGATCCGATTTCATCATCGTGGTGTAAAGCTCCGAGACACGGTCGAACAGGTAGGCCGCCCCTGCCGGGTTATCCTGGTCGAGAGCCTCCTTGCCCGAACGCAGGTAATGCTCTGCCAGTTCCACATCCTCTAACGCCTGTTCCCGGTAGGCCTCTTCCACCATTCTGTCGATGAGAACCCTGGCCTCGGCGAACATGGCCGACGCTTCGGACCTGGAGGCCATCCCCTGGATCCGGGCCCTGATACGAACCACCTCGGCAACGGCCTCATCACGTGCCGCCTGGACGATCTCGAGACGCCTGGTGAGTGTGCCACGCTCTATTCCGGCTGAAAGTTCCCGGGCCTTGATCTTGTCCTCGAGTTCCTTTACCTGGAGCTGGAGGCGGCTGTTTTCCCGCCGGAGTTTCGCCAGTTGATCCACAGCCCCGTTGCCGCCGGATCCTGGAGTCTTGGCCTTTATCGAATCGAGGATCCCGGTCATCTTCTCATCCAGCCTCGAGACCTCCCCACTGTTCCCCTGTCCCCCGAAATAGGACATCTCGTCGAGCACAACCCGGGCGGCTCCGAGTTCTTCCGGGGCCGTCCTGCCGGCCTTTTCCCCGATAACGGAAAGTTCCCGGGCACGGCGGCCGACGATTTCCTGGGCCTCGCCGGCCGGAGCGGGCCCTTTCCGGAGGTTTTCCATAAAGGTGCAGCCGGAGCCGAAAATGGCCACGGCAAGAACCAGCATGATCCCGGCGGCCCGGGGCCGATATCGTTCAAATAACCTGATGTCGGACGTAATGGGGCCGATCATTGACCGATCCTTTCAACAAGCAGAGCCTCCGCCTCTCCGAGGGATTCCGGATCCCTGCTTCGAAGCACGACCCTGACCCGGTGTCCCCCGGGTTCTATCCTCGGGTAGGAGCCGACCTTGACCGAAGGGAACCTTGCCTGGACCTCTTCAAGATGGCTGGCGATCTCCGATTCCCTCAAGGGCGTCAAAACGGTTTTCGTAAAGAACTCTGATCCCTTGAATTTTCCTTTTATCATTCCGAGCATCGATTCCACAAGCTTCGGGATTCCCGGCAGAACGATGAGGTTCCCGATGACAAACCCGGGAGCGGCCGTCAATTCGTTGGTGATGAGCTCCGCTCCTTCCGGAACCATGGCCAGTTCCAGCAGCCTGGCCGAAAGGGGCGATCCCAGCCGCGCTTCGAGGGCATCGACGGCCTCGGGCGCAACCACGAGGGGAACACCCATGATGCGGGACACGACCTGTTTTGTGAGGTCATCATGGGTGGCCCCGATGCCGCCCGTGGTGATAACCCAATCGTACCGCTCCCGCATCCAGCCAAGGTGCTCCACGAGGAACCGCACGTCGTCGGGCAGGACGCAGACGTAACCCAGTTCGGCGCCTGCCCGGAAGATCTCCCGGCTCACCAGGTGGATATTCAGGTCGGCGACCTCGCCCAGCAGAACCTCGTCACCGATAACCGCCAGCGCTACGCGTGAAATAGTCATAGTCAAGTGAAACTCCAATTCGTATCATGGGGAGGAGGGAAGAGCGATCATCCCTTCTCTCTACTCACTACTCACTACTCACTACTCACTACTCACTACTCACTAGCACTTATATCATATCTGCCATTTTTGTCAAATATTTCAACCGACCGTCCGACAAAGGAAGCGCTTCGTCCCCCCCAAATCGCGATTGATCTTATTTTCGCGATTTTGGGTGTTTGACAGGCCCCCGGAATTGTTTTACCTTGGCGGAAACTAGGAGCCCGTCAGAGAACATCTGCCAGGCTCCTAGATATCGTTTGTCGGAAAATCGTACACTGCGATCGTGAATTGTCGTGCAAAATCCCGGAGCATTTGAACTGTGACAGGGTCGCAAAAAGTCCAATCCGGGACTTTTTGCGAAGTCATCAACTGTTTTTATAGTATTTTCCCGCTGTAATTCGGTATCTTAACGTACCAAGGCGATCAGAGGTTTCCGACATACTTAACAGCAGCGAGTCGATAAACATTGACACGCAGCTGGCCGGGTATCAAGTGTCCGGCCCATTGCCTTTCGAGAGAATCCCGACCATGAAGGAAACCAGATATTCCGATGCCGGAGTCGATATTTCTTCAGCCAACGAGGCCAAGAAAAGGATCGGCAGCCTTGTCAAAAAGACCCATGGGCCAGAGGTCCTGGGCGGCATCGGTGGGTTCGGGGGTCTCTTCTCCACCAGTCAGTTCCCCCCCGACGCCGTCCTGGTTTCCAGCATCGATGGCGTGGGAACCAAGCTCAAGGTGGCATTTCTCATGGACCGCCACGAAACAGTCGGGCAGGATATCGTCAACCACTGCATCAACGACATCCTGGTCCAGGGCGCCCGTCCCCTCTTTTTTCTGGATTACCTGGCCACCGGCCATCTGGTACCGGGCGTTGTGGAAAAGGTTGTACAAGGGATCTGTGCAGCCTGCCGTGCCAGCGGATGCGCACTCCTCGGGGGCGAAACAGCTGAAATGCCGGGATTTTACGACCAGGGTGAATATGACCTCGCCGGTACCATCATCGGGGTCGTGGGCCGCGGCGAGATCATCACGGGTGATGCCATCGGTCACGGTGACACGATCCTCGGCCTGGCCTCTTCGGGCCTTCACACCAACG
This sequence comes from bacterium, assembly GCA_029210545.1. Classification (NCBI taxonomy): domain Bacteria; species bacterium. The sequence continues at coordinate 18,954 of JARGFV010000023.1, read as the reverse complement.
GTTACTCCCTGGCCCGCAAGGTCCTCCTGGAGATGGCCGCCCTGCCCCTGAACGGGATCCACCCCGATCTCGGCCGTCCTCTCGGCGACGAGCTCCTGGAACCCCACCGTTCCTACGCGCCTTCCCTGCTCCCCGTCATAGCCGGCGGTGAGGTTCACGGGATGGTCCACATCACGGGCGGAGGGTTCGGAGGGAACATCCCTCGCGTCGTGCCCGGCAACCTCAAGGCCATTATCAGGAAGGGCAGTTGGCCGGGTCCCCCCATCTTCGACCTGATATCGAGACTTGGTAACGTTCCCGAGGATGAGATGTACGCCACCTTCAACATGGGCCTCGGAATGCTGGTTATCGTCTCACCTGACAAAGCTGATAAAATAGCTGCTGTCTTGCTGGATCGTGGGGAGAAAGTGTATCGTATCGGATCTGTAGAGATTCGTTCTGAAGAAGAAGATAAAGTGATTTTCCTCTGATGCCAGTCATCAGGTTTGACCTGGGCGCGAAGCACCCTTCGACCAGGCTCAGGGCAGGCAATGAACGAAGATTATCTTACTTGTGACCTTTTCTTCGAGCTTCGCTCTTTGATCTTCGCACTAAAGCGACGACCAAAGCTGCGTAAGGAGCTTTCATGAAAAAGATCGCGGTCCTCGTCTCCGGTGGCGGGACCAACCTTCAGTCCATCATCGATTCCGTCGAAACCGGTCGCGTCAAGGTCGAGATCGCTCTCGTTCTCAGTAACAAGGAAGGCGTGTATGGTCTGGAACGGGCCGCCAGGCACGGGATCCCCACCGTCGTGGTCAAACATGGCGAATTCCCCGACCGGGAGGCTTTTGAATCGAGGCTCATCGAGATCATCGACGGGCACGGAGTTGAACTGGTCGTCCTGGCGGGGTTCATGCGTGTCCTGACCCCCCGCTTCGTCAACCACTACCATCACCGGATCATGAACATTCACCCCGCTCTCCTTCCCTCCTTCCCCGGGACTCACGGCCAGAAACAGGCCCTCGATTACGGCGTGCGGTTCTCGGGCTGTACGACACACTTCGTTGACGAGGGAACGGACACCGGACCCATCATTCTGCAGGCCGTCGTCCCCATACTTCCTGACGATACCGTAGGGGACCTGTCCGCCCGCATCCTGATCGAGGAGCATCGCATCTACCCCGAATCGCTCCGGCTCTGGTCCGAGGGCAGGCTCCTTATCGAAGGCCGAAAGGTCAGGATCCTCGGCGCAGGTTCCGTCGAAGCCTGAAGCGGCGATCATGGCATCATCCTTTCATCTCACCGTTATCGGGACCCGATTCCCGCAACTCGCCCTGGCCGCCCTCATGGCCAGACGGGGACGAAAAGTACTCATCGTCGACGGACTGGATAACAATGTTCCAGCTGACGTTTCCGTAAACGGATACCTTTTCAGAAAACGTCCGGGGCCTCTTTTTGGCCTGGACAGTGATGGTTTCCTGCGGAAGTTCCTGGACGAGATAGGGATCGGCAAAGTTCTCGTGAACCAGTCGTATCCTCAACACGATGTGAGTTACCAGGTGGTCCTCCCCCGCCACAGGATCAACGTCTACCCCGATCGGGACCGGTTCCTGGCCGAGTTGGCCAGGGAGTTCCCCTCCTCACTGGAGGAGATGCGGCAACTGTACCGGGAGTGGGATGAGGTGGCTGACACCTGGCGTAAGAGCCTGGATGATATCGAGGAACTGGAGAAGAGATGGCTCTACACGAGGGGGCTTACCCACCGTCTCAAGGGGTTATGGCAGGCCCGAAAGCTCAACGACCAGTTCAGGTCATTGGACCCCGAAACCCCCGAGATGGCCTTTCTCACCCTTCAGAACCACATGCTGGGAGCCCAGCCCCTTTCCGCTGTCATCCCGCCCCTTTCCACCTCCCTCATTCACAGCGTGGGCAGGAGAGGAACGTTCCTGGAGTCCCTGGGTACGAGAGGGATCACGGACCTCATGCTCCAGAGGTTCAGGGAATACGGCGGTGAACTCCTCGGACCGGAGAAGGTCACCGGGATAGAGCAGTCGGGAAGAGACAGCCTGACTCTCCTCCTCGCCGGCGGAGGCCGGGTGCGGACGAAGGCCTTGTCCACCACCGAGGGGCTGGCATCCGCCATCGAAGGCCTGTGGAAGAACAGGAAAACAGGACCTGACAAAGGTCCTGTGCCCGTTCACCCGGTTCGCTTCTACCTCGGGATAGAGGAAAAGATCGTCCCCCTGGGAATGGAGGATAACCTCCTCATGATGCGTGAAGATGACGGAGGCCCCCTTGGCCTGAAATGCTGTTTTCTGGCCCTCAGTCCTTCCGGATCGAACATGTCGCCTGACGGCAGGCGCTCTCTTACCGTAACCTCTCTCCTTCCGGCCGACGTCCTGGCCGGCCTCACCCGGGATACGGTCGACGAAGTCACGGAGGATCTCCTGACAGCTCTCGAATCGGTGATCCCCTTCCTTGGAGAAGGTCTCGACCACGTATCAAGCGACCTCGAGAACTTCCAGGAGTTCCCGATCAACCGTCCCCTGGGAACCGGGATCGCAGCCTGGACTCCCGGGATCATCGGCCGCCTGGCCGTAGCGGCCAGGTACAGGGGACGGGTAGCGATCATCAAATCCATTCCAAACGAACTTGGGATCGAAGGGGAGGCCCTCGCCGCCCTTTCGACAGCCGGCCTGCTCCGGAAAGCCATGGGTCTGGAGGGATAAGATGGCTGCAGGACCGATCAGAGATCCCGCCGTTGCCGGCACGTTCTTCCCGGCTGCGGAAGCAGAGCTCCGGCAGGTGGTGGCAGGTTACCTCACCTCTGAAACACAGCCCCAAAAGGCTATCGGGGCGATCATGCCTCACGCGGGGTACATTTACTCCGGAGGTGTGGCGGGCCGGACAGCCGCCTCCGTGAGGATCCCCCGAACGGTTATCATACTGGGTCCCAACCACACGGGGATGGGCCCTGCCGTCTCGGTCTTTCCCGGCGGCAGTTGGCGTATGCCCTTCGGCGATGTATCCGTGAACGATGGCCTCGCGGACCAGATCCTTCAGCGCTGCGAACTGGCAAACCCCGACCAGTTTGCTCACCTCAGGGAACATTCCATCGAGGTCCAGCTTCCGTTCCTCTGGTACGCCAGGGGGGAAGAACTCGATTTTGTTCCCATAACCGTTTCAAGGCTCGGCAGGGATGAGTGCCGTATTTTGGGGAAAGCTCTCGCGGACGTGATCAGCAGCCGAACTGACGAGATCCTCCTCGTGGCCAGCTCCGACATGACCCACTACGAGACCCATCAATCCGCCCGGGCCAAGGATTCGGAGGCCATCTCGAAGATCCTTGACCTCGACCCGGACGGGCTCCTGGACACCGTCGCCAGCCGGCGCATCTCCATGTGCGGGATATTCCCCACAGCAGCCATGCTCCACGCAGCCATCGCCCTTGGGGCCACAGGCGCCCGGCTGGTCCGGTACGCCACCTCCGGGGAAGTCAGCGGCGATTACGAGAAAGTCGTGGGGTATGCCGGGATAACTATTACCTGACCAACAGGAGCCTGGATTCTCAAAATGAGAGGAAGGAATAATGGCTTCCGAAAACATCCGTGTCCGTTTCGCGCCCTCTCCCACCGGGTACCTGCACATCGGCGGGGTCCGGACCGCCCTTTACAACTGGATCCATGCCCGTCAGCACGGCGGCAAGGTTATCCTCCGCATTGAGGACACCGACCTTACGCGCTCCACCGATGAGGCGATCGGCTGGATCATGGACGGCCTCGAGTGGCTCCATCTCGATTTCGACGAGGGCCCTTTTCGACAGACCGAAAGGTTCGACCTGTACAATGAGCATATCGACCGTCTCCTGGCCGAAGGCAAAGCGTACCGGTGTTACTGCACCGCCGAGGAGCTGGAGGCCATGAGGAAGGAGGCCTTTGTCAAGGGGCGGGCCACCAAGTACGATGGCCGCTGTCGGCGGCTCAGGGAAGGGGAACGGGACGGTGATTTTACCATCCGCTTCAAAGCCCCCCAGGGAGGACAGATCGTCGTTGACGACATGATCCGCGGAACAGTGATGTTCGACGAGACCCAGATGGACGACCTGATCATCCGCAGAACCGACGGGAGCCCCACCTATAACCTTACCGTGGTTGTGGACGATGCGCTCATGGGCATCACCCACGTCATCCGGGGAGAGGATCACCTTTCCAACACGCCCAGGCAGCTCCAGCTCTACGAAGCCCTCGGCTACAAGGCCCCCAGTTTCGGCCATATGTCCCTCATCCTTGGCCCGGACCGGGAGAAACTCAGCAAACGGCATGGAGCCGCGGCCGTAGCCGAGTTCCAGGAGATGGGATACCTCCGGGAGGCGCTCATTAACTACCTGGTCCGCCTCGGCTGGTCCCACGAGGAGCAGGAGATCTTCAGCATTGATCAGATCCTGAAGCTCTGGCGCCTCGATGACCAGGGCAAGTCTCCCTCCATTTTCGACCACCACAAGCTGGAGTGGCTCAACAGCCAGTGGATGAAGCTGTGCGATGCCGGGGACATCGCAGAGCGTCTCGTTCCCTTCCTGGAAAAGAAGGGGCTGATCGCGGACAAACCAGACATCCAGTGGCTCACAATGGTAGTTCTCACGTTGAGGGAACGGGCGGTGACCCTGGTGGAGATGGCCGAAAAGGCCACTTTCTACTTCCGGGAGTTGGAGTACGAGGCCGAACCGGCCGAAAAGTTCCTCACTGCGGGGATCGAGCCGCTTCTGGGCAAAGCCGCCGAGTTCATCTCCACCATCGACCCCTTTGACCACGAGACCCTCCACGAGAAGATCCGGGAGTGGCTGGAAGGGGAAGGGTTGAAGCTCAAGGCTCTGGCCCAGCCCATGCGCATCGCCCTGACCTACCGCAAGGACAGCCCGGGGCTGTTCGAGGTGATGGAGGTGCTGGGGAAAGAGCGGACTTTGCAGCGGGTCCGGAACGCACGCGACTGGATCACGGCAAGATCCTAGTCTCAGACAAAGTCACATGAAACCATGGCCGGAGCTTTTGCTCCGGCTTTTTTGTTCCGGTAGAAGCGGTAAAAGCATTACACTATTTATAAAAGCCGCTGTATCCGCCTGCATTGGGAAAGACCTTTGAGACCCGGGACAGGCGAAAAAATATCATTTCAACTTGTAGCTTATCCCCCAATCTGCGTTATCCTTGAAAAGTGAGGTGAACTGGAGGTGAAGTCATGAGGAAAGTTTTCACCGTGATCATTGCCCTGGGCGTCCTGCCGGCTGTCCGGCCAGCCCTTCAACAGGCCCAGGCAAGGTATCGCAAGGACCGGCCAAGCAGCCGGGAGCCACGATATTTCGAGATCCTCCCTTTCGAGGCTGATGGCCGGTCGTTAACGGATTGACGCTCCCGTTACCCGACTTTTTTACTGTTGGTTTTACTGTAAAAATATGTTGATTATACGCTAAGCTTACTAGTACAATTTATCTACTCTGCCAGGGCCCTGGATGCGCTTTGGATCAGAGGAGGGGTAAGCCGTATCCGGGCGGATCTAACACCGTTCTTCGCAACCTTGCGAAAGTTGAGATGACAACCGTCTTCCTGGCAGGGAGACGGTTTTTGCTTTTTGGGAGGCGCCAGTGGACAACGGATTCGGTAAAACGGTTGGGCCGGAAGAGAACCTGGACCTGGGACCGGTACAGGAGATCCTTGCCCGGTTCGCGGACACGAAAGGGATGCTCATCCCCCTGCTGCAGGACGTCCAGGACGTGTACGGCTACGTGCCCGAAGAGGCGGCCAACATGATCGCCGACGAGATCGGCGTTTACCGGAGCAAGGTCTACGGCGTCATGACCTTCTACACCCAGTTTCACCTTTCACCCAGAGGGCGCCACATCATCAGGGCCTGTTCCGGCACTGCCTGTCACGTCAGGGGCGGGAAGAACGTGATCTCCAGGATGGAAAGCATCCTCGGGATCACCCACGGTGAGACCACGGAAGACCTTTTCGCTTCCTTCGAGAGGGTCGCCTGCCTGGGAGCCTGCGGCCTTGCACCCGTGATCATGGTGGACAAGGACGCTTATGGGCAGTTGGATCCTGTCAAGGCGCAAAAGATCATGGAAAACCTGCGGGAAATGGATTCCAGAACAAAATGAATAACGGCAACGGCAAACGCGTCATCATCGGCATGGGGACCTGCGGACTGGCCTCCGGCGCCAACAGCGTCCTCGCTCGGGTCAAGGAGGAACTGGGCTCCATCGAGGGGGAGGTGGAGATCCTCAGGACCGGGTGCATCGGGATGTGCTACCAGGAGGTCCTCATGGATGTCCACATCCCGGACCGGGCCAGGGTGACCTACCACAAGGTCCAGCCCGACATGGTCCCCCGTATCATCAGGGAACACCTGGTCGACGGCAAACCGGTCCTGGAATACGCCATCGGACAGATCGGGGGAAACGGGGACAGACCCTTTGAGGGGATCCCCCTCTACAGCGAGATCGATTTTTTCAAAAAGCAGCACCGGCTGGTGCTCAGAAGGTGCGGGTTCATCGATCCCGACCTTATCGACGACTACCTTGCCCATGACGGCTACAAGGCTTTGAAAAAAGCTCTGAATCAGATGAGGCCCGAAACGGTGCGGGAGGTCGTCAAAAGTTCCGGCCTTCGGGGACGCGGAGGGGGCGGGTTCCCTACCGGGTTGAAGTGGGAGTTCTGCGCCAAGGCCGCGGGGCAGCCTAAATACCTCATCTGCAACGCCGACGAGGGCGATCCCGGCGCCTTCATGGACCGGAGCGTCCTGGAAGGCGATCCCCACGCGGTGATCGAGGGGATGACCATCGCCGCTTTCGCCATCGGTGCCCGATATGGCTACATCTATTGCCGCGCCGAGTACCCCCTTGCCATCGAAAGACTCGTGACCGCCATCGCCCAGGCCCGTGAACGCGGTTTTATCGGAGAGAACATCCTCGGCACTGATTTTTCCTTTACCCTGAGCATCAAGAAGGGCGCCGGGGCCTTCGTGTGCGGCGAGGAAACGGCCCTCATGGCCTCCATCCAGGGGGACAGGGGGATGCCGCGCCCGCGCCCGCCCTTCCCGGCCAACCGGGGGCTGTGGGACAAGCCGTCAAACATCAACAACGTGGAGACCTTCGCCTGTGTGCCTCCCATCATCCTCAACGGCGCCGACGCGTACAGTTCCATCGGCACCGAAGGGACAAAGGGCACCAAGGTGTTCGCCCTCACCGGGAAGATCAGGCACACAGGCCTTATCGAGGTCCCGGCAGGAACACGGTTAAAAGAGATCATCTACGACATCGGGGGCGGTATCGTCGGAGGCGGAAGGTTCAAGGCCGCTCAGCTGGGCGGCCCCTCCGGAGGGTGCCTGCCGGCCGGGATCGTGGAGACTCCCATCGACTACGACTCACTCATCCAGGCGGGAGCCATGATGGGCTCAGGGGGCATCGTCATCATGGACGAACGATCCTGCATGGTGGACGTGGCCCGGTTCTTCCTTAACTTCACGACCTCGGAATCGTGCGGAAAGTGCGTCCCGTGCCGCCTGGGCACCAGGACCATGCTGGACATCCTGACAAGGATCACCGACGGCGAAGGGACCATGGAGGACCTGGATAATCTGGAAGACCTGGGCCACCAGATCAAGAGCCTGTCCCTGTGCGGGCTCGGGCAGACAGCGCCCAACCCGGTGCTGTCCACTCTCCGCTACTTCAGGGAGGAGTACGTCGCCCATATCGTCGAAAAGCACTGTCCGGCGGTCATCTGCCGGAATATCATCTCCACCCCCTGCCAGCACAACTGTCCAACGGAGACCGATGTCCCGGCCTACGTGGCTCTTATCGCCCTTGGCAGGTTCAGCGAAGCCCTGGATGTCATCCGGATGACGAACCCCCTGCCGGCCGTCTGCGGCAGGGTGTGCCACCACCCGTGCGAAGTCGTTTGCCGAAGGGCTGACCTGGACGAGCCCGTCAGCATCTGCAGCCTGAAAAGGGTGGCGGCCGACAACGCCGCAAAGGAGGCCATTACCGGCAAGTACGTCGTCAAAACGCGGAAGATCTCGGGCAAAGGCAAGATGGTGGGTATCATCGGCGCCGGTCCGGCCGGCCTTACCGCGGCCTCATTCCTGGCCATGAAAGATTTCACTCCCGTCATTTTCGAGGCCCAGAGGATCGCCGGAGGCATGCTGACCCTGGGCGTCCCGGAATACCGCCTGCCCAGGGACGTGCTCAACCACGAGATCGGGCTCATCGAGTCCATGGGGGTGAAGATCCACTACAACACGCCCATCGGCAACGGCCTGAGTTTCGACCAGGTGAGAAGGGAGCACGCCGCCGTCTTTATCGCCACGGGAGCCCACGTGGACCAGGAGCTGGGCATTCCCGGTGAGGATGCCGAAGGGGTCATCAAGAGCCTGGAGTTCCTGAGAAAGATCAACCTGGGCGAAGATGTCCATCTTGGAAAAAGGGCCGCGGTGGTGGGCGGCGGCAACGCCGCCATCGACGCGGCCCGTGTCGCCCGCAGGCAAGGGGCACACGTCGCTATCCTCTACAGGAGAACGCAGAAGGAGATGCCCGCGGACGCCATGGAGGTCCACGAAGCCCTCAGGGAGGATGTGGACCTGCAGACCCTGGTGGCACCGGCGAGGGTCCAGACCAGGGGCGGCCGGATATCAGGCCTTATCTGCACACGCATGGAACTCGGGGAGCCGGACTCCAGCGGGAGGCAAAGACCGATCCCGATCCCGGACTCCGAGTTCGAGATCCCGCTGGACAACCTCATCGTGGCCATCGGGGGGCGCTCGGACCTTTCGTTCCTTGGAACAGGAAATGGCCTCGAGACAACCGACTGGAATACCATCCAGGCCCACCCCTTCTCCCAGATGACAAACCTCGAGGGAGTTTTCGCCGGGGGTGACGTGGTCACCGGGCCCTGGATGGTCATCGGCGCCATCGCAGCCGGAAAGAGGGCCGCCGCCCACATGGAGCTGTTTTTAAACGGGGAGGATGTGGCTCCCCTTTACGACATCATGAGGCCCGACATCGACCCGGTTGAAGCCGTAAAACTGACGGACGACGACATGCTCCTGGTGAGGCCGGAGATGCCTACCCTCGATGCCCATCGACGGCTGGATTCCTCGGTTGAAGTGGACCTGGGGTTTAGCGTGGAGATGGCCATGAAGGAGGCCCGCCGCTGTCTCCGGTGTGATCTGGATGAGAAAAACTGATTCAGTGTAAAGAAAAACCCACTTGAATTGCCCGCGCCGCCGAATCGCCTTATAAAAGCGGCCAGGCTGGTGGAGTTGGCTTTACGGGTCGGCACGTTAAGCCTATATTCCCTGATGTTGCTGTCAAGCATGTCATACGCTGATTTCACTGCCTCTTGGATGGCTCTTTTCTCATCGTCACTGTATTCACCTGCGATCACCTTATGGTAGACAGACTCATAGGAAAAATCGCGGCGCAGAATATCTTTTATCCTTGGGTAATTTTCGAGTGATGAGCTGTTGAAAATTAAGCTCCATATCTCGTTGGCCAGGAAGCCGCCGAAATCTTTTGTAAAACCAGCCCCCGTCAACAGGACCTTATTACTGACCGATAATCCGGTAGGAAGAGAACTCATCATCACACCAAATATTAGAACCTCTTGGGGTTGGACCTCAGTCCCTCAGGCTTGGCATTTCAAAAACAGATTTTCCTGGCGTCTTTGAGTAAATGCCCTTACTCTGGATTCCGGCTCACGGCTCCCGACTTCGCTTGCAGCTTCTGGGTGGCAAGTCGCCGTGTCCGGAATGACGATTGTAGTTTCAGCCTTCCTCCGATTTTCGATGCCTGTCACGCCAAAGGCGTGATGCCTCCGTGGTGAAATCCGAGTATTAAAGCCATAAGACCTGAGATTGCGTCGCATGGGGGTTGCTCGCGATGACCCGTCTCCGTCCTTCGGACTTCGCCGCGGCAAGCAAACTTTGCTCTGTGTCTGGTGGATTAATCCCGTTTCTTCCCCTTTTCCCCTCCCTCTTCCGGCGTCGCCTTGGCGACCATTTTCGCCCACGAATCGCGAAGCGGCACGATCCGGTTGAACACCAGGTTGCCTTCCGAATGGTCTTCCGAATCGGCGATAAAATAACCTGTCCGTTCGAACTGGAACCGGTCTCCCGGTAAGGCGCTTCCCAGGCTGGGCTCCACCCTGGCGCTCACCACCTCCAGGGAGTGGGGATTGAGGTACCTGGTGTATTCCACGTTCTTGTCACCGTCGGGGTTGGGTTCCGTGAAAAGACGGTCGTAGAGCCTCACCTCGGCGGGAACGGAATGCTCCGCAGAAACCCAGTGGATCGTCCCCTTGACCCGCCGCCCGTCCGGGGAGTCCCCTCCCCTCGTCTCCGGGTCGTACACGCAGTGGATCTCCACCACCTCGCCGTTCTCGTCCTTTTTCACGTCCACGCAGGTCACGAAGTAGGCCCACCGAAGCCGGACCTCCCTGCCGGGAGCCAGCCGGAAGAACTTTTTCGGGGGGTCCTCCATGAAATCCTTGCGCTCGATGTAGATCTCCCTGGTAAAGGGCACCTTGCGGGTCCCCATCTTCGGCGGATCGTCGGGGTAGTATGGCGCGTCGAACTCGTCGGATTGGTCTTCCCTATAGTTGACGATGACGACCTTGAGGGGATCCAGGACCCCCATGACCCTGGGAGCCTTCGTGTTCAGGTCGTCCCGGACGCTGTGTTCGAGGAGCGCCACGTCCACGACGCTGTTGGCCTTGGCTACCCCGATCCGCTCACAGAAGTACCGGATCGCTTCCGGGGTGATCCCCCGGCGCCTCAACCCCGCGATGGTGGGCAGGCGCGGGTCGTCCCAGCCCGAGACGTGACCGTCCTGGACCAGGTCGATGAGCTTCCGCTTGCTCATTACAGTGTAGTTCAGGTTCAGGCGGGCAAACTCGTACTGCCGCGGCCTGCCGGGCGCGGGGACGTTGTCGATGATCCAGTCGTAAAGTTCCCGGTTGTTCTCGAACTCCAGGGTACAGATGGAGTGGGTGATGCCCTCGATAGCATCCGACAGGCAGTGGGTGAAGTCGTACATGGGATAGAGGCACCATTCATTTCCGGTGCGGTAGTGGGCTGCGTGGCGGATGCGGTAAAGGAGGGGATCGCGCATCTTCATGTTGGGATCGGCCATGTCGATCTTCGCCCGCAGAACGTGTTCGCCGTCGGCGAACTGACCTGCCCGCATGCGCGCGAAAAGATCCAGGTTCTCCACGATGGGGCGGTCCCTGTAGGGGCTGCCGGTCCCGGCCCGGGTCACCGTGCCCCGGTATTGGCGGATCTCGTCCTCCGGCAGGCTGCACACGTACGCCTTGCCCGCCTCGATGAGCCTGACGGCAAATCCGTAAAGCTTTTCGAAGTAGTCCGAGGCGTAGTAGAGGTGCTCGCCCCAGTCGTACCCCAGCCACCTGACGTCCCTCTTGATCGACTCGACGTACTCCATGTCCTCGGTCTCGGGGTTGCTGTCGTCGAACCGCAGGTGGCAGCGGCCTCCGGGGATCTCAGCCGCGATACCGAAGTTGAGGGTGATGCTCTTGGCGTGACCGATGTGCAGGTACCCGTTGGGCTCCGGGGGAAACCGGGTCACGATGGTAGTGTGCCTGCCCGAGGCCAGGTCGTCGGCAACGATCTGCCGGATGAAATCGGTGGGAACTTTTTTCTCTTCCGTTCTCAATGAAGGCCTCCGAAAACAGTGATCCAATATCCTGATCCAAGATCCAAGATCCAAATGAAAAACCGTAAGCTTGTACTGCCAGCTTACAGATGAAAGCTAATCTCCTTCATACCTCAGCAGGTAGCCTATGGCAACCGGAAGGAATCTGAAAAACAGCTGATAACTACCAAATGATAGCCTGAAAAAACCTGGCTCACACAGCCGCAGAGCGAACGTGGATGAAATCACTTGATTTCAAACACAGGCGCTATGCGTGAGTCGGCTCTCATTTTGGACCTTGGATTTTGGATCCTGGATTCAGCTGCCAGCAATTACTGCTAGCCCGCATTATTCATGATGCAAATGAGATGTCAGCTAACTGTGTGGCAATTAAAGATAAATGGGAATGGCACTATAAGCATCATGAATCAGGCGGGGTTGAGCGGACATAGTCACGAGAGGAGTTTTTCGTTCCGGCAAGGCGACTGAGGAGTGAGCGCGGAGGCATACTTTAGTATTCCGCACAAGCGAACGACTCAGCAACGCCGCCGGAACGGAAAAGAACCTCGTGAATAGTCCGGGCTAGCTGTCGGGCAGGTTCCTGGATGGATATCTGACAGAACATGCTGTTCTGTTGTTAAAAACGGGGGGAATAATAGTGTAATCCAATATCAAATACTGGTTTTCTGTAGATGGACTTTCAAATCATTTTTAAAATTCAGGCGGAGCGTGAATTTTAAAAGGGGGTAGGGGATGAATGTTCCCAGGAACTGCCGTTACTCGAAAGATCATTTCTGGGTGAAACCCGAGGGCAACGAGGCGGTCATCGGGGTCAGCGACTACTTCCAGGGAGAACTTGGCCATATCGTTTTTGTCGATCTTCCGGAGATCGATGACGATATCGTGGCCCTTGGAACCTTCGGGATCATCGAGTCGGACAGGATGGTGGCCGATCTCATCGCCCCCGTGACAGGAACGGTCATTGCGATCGGGACCGGCCTTGTGGATGATCCTGAACTCATCAACGAGGACCCGTACGGAGAAGGGTGGCTGGCCCGGGTCGAGCTCGACGATCCCGTACAGCTCGATGTCCTCCTGGCCCCTGAAGATTACGAGGATTATATCGCCGACCTTGGTGAGGAGGAATGATGACCATGGCCGACACCGGAGGCACCGCTTCCACGCGGTCCGGCTCTTACCAGGAGACCATCGTACAGATGGTGGACGCCCGGGCCGAAAGTTACGGCGATCGCCCGATCATGCGCTACAAGCAGGATGGTTCCTGGCTCGAAGTCACCTGGGAGCAGCTGGCCGGTTCCTACCGGGATGTGGCACGGGGCCTTATACAGCGGGGTCTCGGCAGGGGGGATGCCATCGCGATCCTCTCCGAGAACAGGCCCGAGTGGGCGTTTGCCGATCTTGGCATCTACACCACGGAGGGAGTGGTCGTTCCCCTTTACTGGACCCAGACGCCCTCCCAGATCCGGTATATCCTCAAGGATTGTTCCGCCAGGGCCATCTTCGTGTCCAACGAGGAGTTCCTGGACAGGATCCTCAAGATCCGCGGCGAACTTCCCGATCTGACCATCATCGTCCTTTTCGACCAGCTTCCGGAAGGCCGCCGGCTCCCGGAGGGAGTGATGTACCTTGAAGAGCTGGTGGCCCTGGGACACGAGGCCCCCCGGGAGGTGTGGGAGAACATGGGCCGATCCATCGCCGGGGGCAGGAAGGACGACCTTGCCACCATTATCTACACCTCGGGCACCACAGGGGAGCCCAAGGGCGTCGTTCTGACCCATGACAACTTCCTGTCCAACGTCCGGGCAGTCCTTGATGTCATCCACGTGACTTCAGACGACAGCTGCCTGTCTTTCCTGCCCCTGTCCCATGTTTTCGAGCGCATCGCTCTATATCTTTTCCTCTACGTGGGAGGGCTCATCAACTATGCCGAAAATATCGACTCGGTGGTTCAGAACCTGGGTGAGGTGAACCCGACCATCATGGTCAGCGTGCCCCGGATCTACGAGAAAGCCTACGGGCGCATCCTTGACCGGGTCCGGGAAAGCTCGGCGGTCCGCAGGCTGATCTTCGCTTCCTGTCTGAAGATCGGGAGCAAGGTGAGCCGGCAGCTCCAGGACGGGCAGCCATTGAGCGGCGGTCTTGCCAGGGCTCACCGCATTGCCGACAAACTGGTGTTCTCCAAGTTGCGGACCACCTTTGGCGGGAATATCCGCCTGATGATCTCCGGCGGCGCCCCCCTCAACAAGCACATCGCCGAATTTTTCCACGCGGCCGGCCTGCTCATTCTCGAGGGGTATGGACTCACCGAGACGTCCCCGGTTATCTCGGCCAACACCATCGAGAGGCTCCGGTTCGGGACCGTCGGCCCGCCCGTTCCGGGCGTCGAGGTCCGGATTGCCCAGGACGGTGAGATCCTGGCCCGGGGCCCCAATATCATGAAAGGGTACTACAACCGGCCCGAGGATACGGCTGAGGCCATCGACGGGGAGGGTTGGTTCTACACCGGGGATATCGGCCATTTCAACGAGGACGGGGCCCTCGTTATCACCGACCGCAAGAAGTCGCTCATCGTCACCGCGGGTGGAAAGAACGTGGCTCCCGCGGCCCTGGAGAACGTCCTTTCAGCGGACAAGTTCATCAACCAGGCCTTCGTCTTCGGGGACACCAGGAATTTCATCTCGGCCCTTATCGTCCCGGACTGGGAGCGGGTGGAAAATTACGCCGCCGAGCACAGGATAAAGGACGCGACGAGGGTAGAGCTCTGTTCCCACCCGAAGATCGTGGAGCTTATCCAGAGCCGTGTCGACACCGCCATGGAGGGGTTTGCTCCCTATGAGCAGGTCAAACGGTTCCGGATCATGGAAAAAGAGTTCAGCCAGGAGGAGGGTGAGGTGACCCCCACCTTGAAGCTCAAGCGCAAGGAGATCACACGGAAGTACTGGAAGGAACTGGACTCGTTGTACGAATGATAGCTGACACGGCGATGCGGAGACGCGGGGGAAGAGCAGATGCGGGGGGAAAACGGTGTCATTGCGAGCTGACCCCGAGCGAAGCAATCTGGTTCAAAAGCTCTAACGCGGAGGGCCGCAAAAGCGGCTCGCTGGTAGGCCGCTCATCCCGCAGAGGCCGCAGGGAAACCTTTTGAGATGGTGATTTGAGATCAAATCTATCGAATATGTTGACAAAACAAGAATAAAACGGTGTTATATGTGACCAACAGGGCGACCAGGTATCTAGGAGCCTGTCGGAGAACCCCATGCAGGCTCCTGGATATAGTTTTTCGGAAGTAGCATTTAGACCGAAAAGAACAATTGTATGGCACATTTGGTAATTCACTGGAGTTATTCACCGGTTTAATGCTCTTGTTTTCAAGAAAAGACCCAAAAAAGAGCTTTCCGAAAAACTTACAGCAGCGTGTCAAGAGGTTTCGCGACACGCTGCTAGGTACCCGAGTAACTGAGTATCAGTGTGCATATGCAGGTATGAACTTTATAGACTTGGAACTCGGATACCTGAGCATTTGGAAATTTTGTCAGGTAGATACTTGATGGACTCGCAAAAAGTCCATCAACGCGCCCCGCGCGGGGCGCCCAAATCAATGACTCAAACTGTAAGTCATTGATTTGTAAGGAAAGGGAAAACGACGCTTTTCCCTTTCCGTGGAGCAAAAAGTCCCGGATTGGACTTTTTGCGACTCTATCATACTTTGATACCTAAACACATAGACACTCAGACACGTAAAACACAACCCTGATCACACTAGGAGGGGAAAGGAGCCGAAACGATGAAAAGAAGCTTGGTTGTATTGCTGGTCACGGCCGCAGCGCTGGCCCTTGCCGTTGTCCCGGCCATGGCCGGTGCATTCCGCATTCCGGAAAGCGGTGCTGCTGCCATGGGGCAGGGCAACGCCTTTGTTGGACAGGCCGACGACCCGTCCGCCGTTCACCACAACCCCGCTGCCATCACCGGTCTTGAGGGAATCCAGATAATGACCGGGCTGACGATCATCACACCTGAATCGGAGTTTGAGGGTGTGAGTGCGGAAAAACAGACTTTCTATCCGCCCTATTTCTTTTACGCCAACCAGGTCAAGGAGAGCGACTGGTTTATTGGTTTTGGCATAAACGCTCCATTTGGCCTGGGGACGGAGTGGAACGAAAATGCGCCTTTTAACGACTTTTTCAGGACGACTGTGACTCCACTCAATCCGGTTGATGTCGTCACCGAGACGACCTTGGAGATCGCCAAGATCGCTCCGGTGGCCGCTTACAGGGTCAACGACCAGTTCTCGGTCGGTTTCGGCCCGGAATATTACGATGTCCAGAAGGTCGTGTACAAGGGTGGTTCTTCGGACGGTGCCGGCACAGGGTGGGACTATTCCATGAAAGGTGACGGTCACGGCCTGGGTTATGTGCTCAGCGGCCTGTATCAGCCCGCCGATGCCTTGAGGATCGGTTTCGCCTGGCACAGTGGTGTGACAGCGGAACTTTCGGGCAAGGCCGTCATGTTCCCGGATAGCGGTGGCGCCCCATACACCGGCAATGCCTCCGTTGATCTAAACATCCCGGACACCATGGCCATTGGTGTGCAGTACATGGTCAACGAGCAGCTGTCTCTCAACTTCGACCTGGACCAGACCCAGTGGTCAGATTACGACAAGCTGGTCTTCAAGGATGGCGGCACCACCATCCGGACCATCAACAAGGATTACGAGGACGTTCTGGCCATCAGGTTCGGAGGACAGTACAAGATCGACGAAAAGTGGACGGTACGGGCCGGTTACCTCACCGAGCCGACCCCGGTGGTGGAAGAGACCTTTGATCCCAGACTGCCCGGCGCGGATGCCACCGGCATCACCTTGGGCGGCGGTTACGACGCAGGCAGTTACGCGGTGAACCTGGCTTACATGGCGCTCTCAAAGAAAGACCGGACTGTGGATTCCAACGAACCGTCCGCTCTCCCGACTCTCTTCGATGGAAAGTACAAAAACTCCATTTCACTTATTGCCATGGATGTGACGTTCCGATTCTAGAAAAATAAGTTTACAGCATGCAATAGCGGGCCTCCGAAAGGAGCCCCCTCAGATCACTGACAAACCCCGCGTTTTTTGATGCGGGGTTTGTTTTTTCTCCTATTACGGCAGTTACTGGAGATTCAGAATATCAAGCCCCCGAGAGTGGGCCAACAGGGCCATCTTTACAGGAACCGGTGTTTCCTGGATTCCGGATCCGGACACTATCACCCCCACCTCCTTTCAGCGACCAACCTCCTTAATTTTCCCCTCCCTCCTGGCCCGACGAAGCTCTATGCGAAGGCGGCTGAGGGGAGGGGACCAAGGGGATCACGCCGCTGGCGTGACTCAAAAATCACTCTCACCCCCACCTCGATCCTCCCCCCTCAGGAAAAACTTTCCCCCTCACCCCGGCCCTCTCCCTCGGCGGGGAGAGGGAGAATAAGGAAAGGGGCTATTGGTAGGGGGAGGAAGGATAAGGAAGGGAGCCTACATGAGGGGGAGAGGGAGAGTAAGGAAATGGGCTATTGGGAGGGGGAGGAAGAATAAGGAAGAGACTATTGATCGGCCCGGGATGACCCGTCTTCGTCTTTCAGACTACGCCGTGGCAGGCGGATCATGTTGGACTCCGTGTCCCCGTGTCCCCGCGTCTGCTCTTCCCTCTGTGGTAAATAAGCTCTTGCCGTTTTTACAGGGACCACGCCTGTCAGCCGTAGTTTTACGTAAAGGCTGATGAACCGTGAACCTCTCTCAATCATCATCCAGCCTCCACGACAGCTCAGCAAGAAGTGCTTCCACCTGCCTCCCCAGGACCCCCATCCTCAATATAACAGGTCGATCCGGGACCAAATTCAGGACGGTGGAAGGCTGGACACCGGGCGTCCACCCCCCGTCGATGACGAGGTCCACACTTTCAGCCAGTTCGCCGTCCAGCTCCTTGATGCTCCTGGGGGGCGGCTGGTTGGCGAAGTTGGCGCTGGTGGCGGTCAGGGGGCCCCGGTAGAACCTGGCCAGGTCGAGGGCCGGGGACTGGGCGGGAACCCGGATCCCGATGCTGTCGGTGCCCGCGGTGATGCCCCTGGGAAACCCCCTGGCGGCTTTGAGGACCACAGTCAGGGGGCCGGGCCAGAACTCTTCCGCCAGGTTTTTGAACACGGGCGGGATATCGGTAGCCACGCTCAGGACGACCCCGGTGCTGCCCGCGATGAGGGGGATCGGTTTTCCGTAATCCCGGCCCTTGAGATGGACGAGCCTTTTGACCGCCTTTTCCGACCAGGCGTCACCGATGATCCCGTAGAAGGTCTCGGTGGGGGCGATGACCAGCCCGCCCTCGCCGAGGATCCTTATGGCCTGGCGGAACTGGCTCTCTAGGGCTTCCTGGAGTTTCACAGTTGTCTTGTCCCCGACCGACCGGTGTCAATCGCTGATTTTACCACGGAGTCACAGAGGACACCGAGAAAGGCTTATAAACGGTTTTCTTACCGCCCTTGGCGGTGATTCCCGGAACGGAGTTGGAGAAGTTCCCCGCGTCTCCGTGTCCCTGCGTGCCGGTCACTCTTCAAACGCGTCGGCCATCTCTTTTCTGTAGGCATTCAGCTGTTCCGAGAGCTTTTCATTTTCCAGGGCCAGGATCGATATGGCCAGGAGGGCCGCGTTCCGGGCACCGCTCTTGCCCAGGGCCACGGTGGCCACCGGAATACCCCCGGGCATCTGGACTGTGGAGAGAAGGGAGTCGAGCCCCTGCAGGGGGGAGGAGGGGATGGGCACGCCGATCACCGGTTTGACCGTGAGAGAAGCGACGACTCCGGCAAGGTGGGCTGCCCACCCCGCACCGGCGATGAAAACCTTGCAGCCGTCCTTCTCAGCCTCGGCGACCAGGCGGTGCACACGGTCCGGTGACCGGTGGGCTGAAGCCACCGCCGCCCGGAAGGGGACTTCGAACTCTTCGAGGACCCTGGCCGCCTGTTCCATGACCTCTTCGTCTGAGGCAGAGCCCATCAGGATCAAAACGTCAAATTTTTCCATGATACTCTCCAATTCCAAATTTCAGTTCATCACAATAACACGTACCTGAGAAGTGTCACCATAAAGCCCGGGAAAGCATTCACCACGGAGGTCACGGAGAAAGGCGGATAACCTTGTGTAGGGCTCTAGCAGCGTGTCGGAAAACATCTTGACACGCTGCTGTAAGTTTTTCGGAAAGCCCTTTTTTGGGTCTTTTTTTGAAAACAGGAGCATTAAACCGGTG